>DATKVP010000309.1:0-2658 GCA_035530015.1 Anaerolineae bacterium
GTAGATAGCTCTGAGCCTCTCTATGCGTCTTGGTGAGAAGACGTGCGCGCACCTGGAGAGAATATCGAACCTCTGTTCCTCATCGGTCAGTGCGTCCAATCTCTCCATGGCACAGTTGACCCACGTCTTTCTCTCCTCGCAGCTGGAGCCCAGCGAGATCTTGTCCAAGTCCTCGAGGACCTCGGCTCGGGTGTCTGCGCCCAGAACTCGCTCCAGATTCTCCGCAAGTCTCTGCTCCCAGTTGACGAAGAAGACCTGTATCTCGGTCACATTCTTCTGCGGACTATCGGGGAAGAGCTCCAGAAAGATCTCCCGGCTTGTATTCTCGGCATTGAGCCCATGCTCCAGCAGACGGCCACCGATCCCACGATAGCTCTCTGCTATGTTCTCGTGAGATCCACGATGGAGCATGCTGAAAACCTCTCCGCCCTCCAGCGTCCTGCTCCTGATCTCGCCAATCTCCACGGGCCGGGTCACCGGGAAACAAGCCTCTGTGTCAATACCTTCGAGACCCGTGTCCCAATAGAAGACGGCGAATGCGGGGCCTGCAATGTATTCCTGGCATTTGTTTCTCAGTTCTTCGAGTTTGGCGAACAACTCTTCTCTCTCTCGCATCTGGAAACGAAGAGAAGCGATGAGCATATCATCCAATCTCTTGTGGGTGATCCCCGACTCCTGAAAGGACACGTCTCTCCCTCCTCATGGTCTTTCGAGCAGTCTACGATCAGATACATTGCTAATGTGGTCGCAGGCCTAGAAGACGGTGTACTTGCCGTCCCTGAGAATCTCTTCGCTCGTCCCATCTCCGTACTCGAGGATGAGACTGGCGATCTCAATGGCGCCGTCCTTGGGGTAGACCCAATCGCGATGCACCACGTAGCGTGGATCGCTGAAATCGTCGGGTCCTACCGTTCCCCCAATGTGTTCACTGAGTCCATAGGCCCAGTGCAAACCCATCACCTTCTCGTCCTCGAGCACGTTCCCGGTGACTCGCGCTTTGTCGTTGCAGCCCAAGCCTAGCTCGGCGATGTTGCGGCGTGCCTGGTCGAGGGCCAGGTATTCGCGGGCCTCGTCGGCCTGCGGGCCATCGCCGGTCACCTCCACGATGTGGTTCTCTTCCACCCTCGCCACCACCAGTTCGTCGCCAAGCATTACGGGAATCAACCCCTCGGTCCTGCTCGGGTCACCCTCGAGCTCACCCTCATAAGGAGCGATGTAGGCCTCTCCGCTGGGCAGATTGATGATGCGGGCGCCGCTGCCGTCAGCGGGAAGTCGTCCATCGTCGGCGTGCGCATCGCGATATCGCAGGTCGAAGTAGATCTCGTGCCCAGTGGAGAACTGCACTCTGGCGCCCGCTGCCTGATCGAGCTTCTCTTTCAGGATGTGGGCCTTGCGGGCCACCTCCGCATAGTCGGCCGCGAGAGCTGACTGCTCCATGCTCCTGGTCGCCCCAGGCATGCTGGCGACCCTCAAGTTGGGAAACCTCTGTGAGTACTCCGCCAGCGGAGCGGTGGCAGAGAACTCTGTGAGGGCGACGACGATGTTCGTCTCGGCCAGGATATTCTCGAAGGGCACCTCCTGGCCGTCAATCGTACCTGCTTCAGGCAGGGGTGAATTAGGGGCGCCGGTGGCCGGGTAGGTCAGCAGGGGGTGTACACTGAACCCGATCTCAGTGCCCAACTGCTCGAAGACCTGCCGCCACTCTTCGGCCATCTCACGCCGCGCCGACCATTCGGCGTAGTCGTCCAGGCTGCCGTGAGGCAGGTCGACCATAACCAGCACCGCCTCCCCGCGTTGAGGGTCGAAGACGTCAATAATCAACTTCTCCAGCTCGAAGGATGGCGCGGGCGGTGCTGGAGTTGCTGTGGGTGGCGCCGTGGTCTGCGTGGGCGGGGCGGCTGGCGCGCTGCACGAAGCGGTCCACAGGGTCAAGGCCAGCAAGGCCCACAGGGTCAAGGTTCTGAATCTCATCGTCACTCTTGCTCCCCTTTCTCGTCGTGGATGGTCCACGCGCGTCTGGCTGCGAGCAACGTCCGCACTAGCGAAGCCCGTTCAGGAAATCGAGAAGAAGCCGCGTGAACTCGTCCCCTTGAGGTGTGTCAAACAATTCCGTGCCGTGGGCCACGCCTGGAAGGAGACTGATCTGCTTGGGCTCCGGCGACAGGTCGTACATCTCCTGCACAGTGTGCGCTATGCCGGAGTATCGATCGTCTTCGGCGCAGACGAAGAGCTTGGGCACGGTGAGTTGTGCCAGGTCTTGCGGAAAGACATCGGTAGGAGGGCCTAGATTCATGCTGCTGGCGATAACGACCAGTCCCTCAAGGTCCGTCTCCAGCGCTAGCTTGAGACAAGAAGTCCCGCCCATGCTGGCGCCCATGCAGACCATCCTGCTGCAACCTCGGTTGCGCAAGAAGGCGAGCGCCGCGCGGACATCCCTCACGAGTTCCTTTTGCTCCAGGACGCCATCCGATTCGCCACGGCCCCGGAAATCGAAGGTAAGCGCAGTGAACCCTTCCTCCGCGAGCAACCTGGCGAAGGGTTGCCAGCTCGTCTGATCGGCATCCTGGGCGCCCTGGTGAGCCAATATGACCGCCATCTCCCCGGCGCCAAAGAGCGTGCCGGAGAGTCTGACGCCGTCTTCGCTCGTGAAGCTGACCT
>DATKVP010000310.1:0-4689 GCA_035530015.1 Anaerolineae bacterium
AAGGAGAAGCCCCAGGAGGCCATCGTGGTGGCCGTCGGGCCAGGGCGTCTGCTGGACACTGGGGAGCGAGCTCCTATGGAGGTCAAAGAGGGGGACCGTGTGATCTTCGCCAAGTATGCAGGTACCGAAGTGAAGCTGGACGATACGAAGTACCTGATCTTGGGCGAGAAGGATATCCTCGCCGTTCTTGGAGGAGGAAAGGCGAAGAAGAAGAAGTAGAGCCAGCACTGGCTGTTGTCCAGGGCTCCACCGTTTTCCACCAAGAAACAAGATCGATCAGGACACAGGAGGTAGAACAGAATGGCAAAACAACTGATATTCTCCGAGGAAGCTCGTCGAGATTTGAAGAAAGGCATTGACACCTTGGCCGGGGCTGTCAAGACCACACTGGGTCCCAAGGGCCGGAATGTCGCGCTGGACAAGAAGTTCGGTGCGCCGACGATCACCCACGACGGAGTTACCGTTGCCAAGGACATCGAACTCGAGGACCCCTTCCAGAACATGGGAGCACAGCTCCTGAAGGAAGCAGCCACGAGGACGAACGATGTGGCGGGTGACGGTACGACCACGGCGACTGTGTTGGCCCAGATGATCGTCAATGAGGGGTTGAAGAACGTTGCGGCGGGCGCCAACCCGATGATCCTTAAGCGTGGCATCGAGAAGTCAACCAAGGTCGTAGTGCAGGCCCTGAGGGACATGAGCGTTGAGGTTAAGGGTAGGGAAGAGATCGCTCACGTAGCGGCCATTTCCGCTGCCGACACGGAGATCGGCGAGTTGATCGCCGAGGTGATGGACAAGGTCGGCAAGGATGGCGTGATCACCGTCGAAGAGGGCAAGGGCCTTGGCTTCGAGAAGGAGTATGTGGAAGGCATGCAGCTGGACCGAGGCTACATGTCCCCCTACTTCATCACCGATCTGGAGCGCCAGGAGGCGGTACTGGACGAGCCCTTTATCTTGATCACGGACAAGAAGATCTCTGCGGCCACGGACATCGTGCCCGTGTTGGAGAAGCTGGCGCAGATCGGCAAGCGCGAAGTGGTGGTCATCGCCGAGGACGTGGACGGGGAGGCTCTGGCTACCCTGGTGCTGAACAGACTCCGGGGCGTCTTCAACGCGCTGGCAGTCAAGGCGCCGGGCTTTGGTGATCGGCGCAAGGCCTTGTTGCAGGACATCGCCGTTCTGACCGGCGGTACAGTCATCAGCGAGGAAGTGGGGCGCAAGCTCGAAACAGCCACCATCAACGACCTGGGTAGGGCTGGCAAGATAATCTCCACCAAGGATGACACGACGCTCATTGAGGGCAAGGGTGATGAGTCCGACATCAAGGGCCGGATCGAGCAGATCAAGGCTCAGATCGAGACCACCACATCCGACTACGACAAGGAGAAGCTACAGGAGCGACTGGCCAAGCTGGCCGGTGGCGTGGCCATCGTCAAGGTCGGTGCAGGGTCCGAGGTGGAGCTGAAGGAGAAGAAGCACCGCGTCGAGGATGCTCTCTCTGCCACTCGAGCGGCTGTGGAGGAGGGTATTGTCCCTGGTGGCGGTGTGGCTCTGATCAACGCCATCGAGGCCATAGACAAGTCCAAGGAGCTCAAGGAGTTGAAGGGCGACGAGGCAACGGGAGTCGCCATTGTACGCCGCGCGCTCGAGGAGCCTCTGCGGCAGATCGTCGAGAACTCTGGAAAGGACGGAGCTGTGGTCCTGGAGCAAGTACGGCGTCTGCAGAAGGAGAAGAAAAGCTTGAGCATCGGGTACGACGTGCTTGCCGAGGACTTCGGTGAGATGACTGAGAAAGGCATCATCGACCCGGCTAAGGTGACCCGTTCCGCCGTGGAGAACGCGGCCAGTATCGCTGCGATGATTATCACCACGGAGGCGCTGGTTACCGACATACCCAAGGATGAACCTCCGATGCCGCCTATGCCCCAGTACTAGGGTGAGTGTTGGCGAAGCCCCTCTCTTCAGAGGGGCTTCTTCTTTTATCATGGAATTCCGATGGCAATTGAGGTATAATCGATTTGGTGTTACGCTGCGTGAAGGGAGTGCCGCGTATGGAACTTGGTACGGTCAGACGCATAGACATTGACGAGGAAATGGAAGGTTCCTACCTCGACTACGCTATGAGCGTTATCGTGGCCAGGGCCCTACCTGATGCAAGTGACGGGCTCAAGCCCGTCCACCGGCGTATTCTATACGCCATGCATGACATGGGCTTGCGTCACGACCGACCCTCCAAAAAGAGCGCCCGCATAGTCGGAGAGGTGCTGGGGAAGTACCATCCGCACGGCGACACCGCCGTCTACGATGCCATGGTGCGCATGGCCCAGGACTTCTCGATGCGCTACCCCCTGGTCGAAGGCCAGGGGAACTTTGGCTCGGTAGATGGCGACGGCGCCGCGGCCATGCGATACACCGAGGCCCGTTTGCACGCCATAGCCGAAGGGATGCTGGCCGACATAGACAGGGGTACCGTCGATTTCGTCGACAACTTCGACGGCACGCTCCAGGAGCCGGCAGTCCTGCCCGCCAAGCTGCCTAACCTGCTGCTGAACGGTGCTTCGGGTATCGCCGTGGGAATGGCGACCAACATACCTCCCCACAATCTGAGCGAGATATGCGATGGCCTAATCTACCTCATCGACAACTACGATAAGCTCGATGAAATAGCTCCGGACGATCTCCTCCGCTTGATCACTGGTCCCGACTTTCCCACCGGGGGGATTATTCTGGGCGAAGAGGGCATTCGCTCGGCGTACGCAACGGGCAAGGGGCTGGTGGTCATACGAGCCAAGGCGCACATTGAAGAGATGCGAGGGAACCGCCACCGCATCATGGTCACCGAGCTCCCATACCAGGTCAACAAGGCCAGGCTCATCGAGAGAATCGCTGAGTTGGTGCGCCACAAGCGCATCGACAGCATCTCCGATCTGCGTGATGAGTCGGATCGTCACGGGATGAGTATCGTGATCGAGCTGAAGCGGGGCTCACAGCCGCGCACGGTGCTCAACCAGCTCTTCAAGTACACGCAGATGCAGAGTACGTTCGGCGTCAACATGCTGGCCCTGGTCGATGGCGAGCCCCGTGTGCTGACCCTCAAGCGCATAATGACCCACTATATCGAGCACCGCAGGGAGATCATCACCCGGCGCACACGCCATGACCTGGCAAAGGCCAGAGAGAGGGCGCACATCCTGGAGGGTCTGCGCATCGCTCTGGAACATCTGGATGAGGTGATAGCCACGATCCGTGGCTCGCGCACGGTGGATACGGCGCGCAAGAACCTCATGCGCAAGTTCAAGCTGAGCAAGGCACAGGCGGTCGCCATTCTAGAGATGCAGCTGCGTCGCCTGGCTGCGCTGGAGCGCAAACGGATAGAGGATGAGTACACCGAGGTTATCCAGAGAATTGCCTACTTCGAGGATCTGCTGGCTAACCCAGGTAAGATCCTGTACCTTGTGAAGGAAGACCTGACGGAGTTGAAGAAAGAGTATGGGGGCGCGCGTCGAACGATGATCAGCCCCGATGCTGAAGGAGACCTGGCGGAGGAGGATCTTGTTGCCGAGGAAGACGTGCTCGTCAGCCTCACGGAGAGGGGATACATCAAGCGCGTGTCGGACAAGACCTACTCACGCCAGAAGCGGGGGGGAAAGGGCGTGGCAGGGGCCGGCACCCGCGAGGAAGACGTTGTGGAGCACCTCTTGCTGGCCAATACGCTGGACGGCCTCCTCTACTTCACAGACAAGGGCAAGGTCTATCATGAGAAAGTGTATCAGGTGCCTGATGTCGGGCGTCGGGCCAGGGGGTTGCCGCTCGTCAACCTCATAGCCTTGGAGCGTGGGGAGTCTGTGACCGCCGTGATAGCCGTCTCCGATTTCGAGCAGCAAGGCTTCCTGGTGATGGCGACGAGAATGGGGAAGATCAAGCGCACCTCGCTGGAAGAGTTCTCCTCCGTACGGCCCAGCGGGCTTATTGCCATCACCCTCGAAGATGGAGACGAACTGTGTTGGGTCAAGCTGACCACGGGGAAGCAGCAGGTGGTAATGGTCACCGAAAGAGGCCAGACTATCCGTTTCAAGGAGGCCGATATCCGGCCCATGGGGCGCGTCGCCGCCGGAGTGATGGCTGTGAGGCTAGAGGGCGAAGACCGGGTGGCAGCGATGGATGTGGTCAGACCAAAGGCCAATCTGCTGGTGGTGACAGAGAACGGGTTCGGCAAACGCACGGAACTGGCGGAGTATCCGGTCCAGAGCCGCTACGGAAAGGGCGTGCTGACGATAGATGCCAAACGACTGGATGAGGTGGGCAACATCGCAGACGCCAAAGTCGTGGGTCTCAAGGAGGAGGTGACCCTGATCACATCCAAGGGGATGGTCTTGCGCACACAGGTGAAGAACATAACCCGGCAAGGCCGCGCCACTCGCGGTGTGCGGGTCATGCGCCTCAAGAGAGGTGATACGGTCGCCTCAATCGCGGTCATAAGTGGAGGCGACAAGAAGGACACGAATCGCCTGATGGAGGGTAAGGAATGAGGGAGCGTCTCCTGCTCTGGGGTGCCGCGATAGGTGGCGCGGTGGTAATCTTCGCCATCGCCGTGGGGATCTACCTGGGGTACTCGTGGTATCAGCGGCGATTCGGTCCGACAGCGGAGAGGGCGCTGGAGACCTATTTCACAGCCATGGCCGACGGCGA
>DATKVP010000311.1:0-2757 GCA_035530015.1 Anaerolineae bacterium
ACGGCCAGGGCTCACAGCATCGTGGGTATCTGCCACGGGCTCCAGGGGGAGCTAGAACTGGGGCTGGCTCGGCTCAGAGAGGCCCTCTCCCTCTTCGAGAGCCTTGGCGAGGATCGTCTTTATGATGTAGCCGACACCCTGCACAACATCGGCACCATCTACTACTCCGTGGATGTAGAGAAGTATCTGCACTATAGCCGAAAGGCGCTGGCCGTGTGGCGCCGACTGGGCGCCAGGGGCCACATAGCGATGACTCTCAACAACATCGGTGTGGCTCAATACCGGCAGGGCAGATATGGTGAGGCTTTGGATACTCTCCAAGAGGCTTTGGCTGAGGGAGAGGCCATGGGATTGCTTCGTCCTCAGGCCTATCCGCGGGCCAGCACGGGCGACGTATATCGCATAAGAGGGGAGTATACCCTCGCACAGGAGGAGTACACCCGGGCGCTCTCCTTGGCTGAGGAGGCCGATGAAGGCTTCCTGGTTGGCTATCTGTTGGACGCCATGGGCAACCTGGAGCGGTTGCGGGGGGACTTCGAGCGGGCTGATCAACTGCTCGATGAGGCGATTGACAAGGCATACGAGCACGGTTCTGAGCGCGAGGTAGCTATGTATCAGATCTCGCGAGGAATCCTGCTGCATATGAAAGAAAGGGACCAAGAGGCGCTCCGCACGCTGCAACAAGCAGCATCCAGCTTCCAGGATGGCGGCGCGCGACAGGAGTTGGCGAAGTGTCACTTCCACCTGGCTAGTGTCCTATTCTCGATGCAGGCGCCAGAAGAGGCGCTGCTGAATCTGGAGATGGCTCTGGACATAATGGCGCAGTCCGGGTTTGACCCTATGTTGGTCGACGAAGCAAGCGGCAGCCGGGCACTGCTTGACTATGCGGCGAGGGAGACCGCCGTTCAGGGGCATGCCGAGCTGATAGGGAGACTCCAGGTGCGAACGGACCCGCCCGGTGAAGATGGGTCCAGACCGCCAACACAGCCTGCTCCCAGGCAGCTCGAATTCATTGCTTTGGGCTCATCGACTATCCGTCGAGACGGAGAGGTAGTGGACGCGCAGGAGCTGCGGCTGCGAGCCAAGGAGATGCTGTTCTTCTTCCTCGCTCACCCGGTTGTCACCAAGGAACGGATTGTGGCTGCCTTGTGGCCTGAGTTGTCCCTGGCCAAGGCACACAGCACCTTCCATTTCTATCTGTTCCAGGTCAGACGTCTTCTGGGAGGAACCGAAGCCATCGCATACGAGGGCGGCGCCTATCGACTGGAGTCCAGGCGATACAAGCATGATGTGGACGAGTTTCACCGCAGCTTGGCCAAGGCGGAGAAGACGACCAGCGCGCGCCGCGAGAACTATCTGCGTGAAGCCCTCAATCTGTTCCGTGGCGACTATCTAGAGGACATCTATTCGGAGTGGACGGAGGAACTGAGGGCTTCGCTTCGGCGGGAGTATTTCCAGGCTCTGGAAGATCTGGCGCGAGACTGCCGGTCGCGGGGTAGACTGGATGATGCCGCGGAGTATTGCCACAGACTGCTGGACAAGGATATTCTTCGAGAGGATATTCATCGCGAGTTGATCGGAACCCTCGTCGACATGGGTGATCGAGCAGGCGCAATAAGGCAGTTCGAGACGCTACGGCAGGCTCTGTACGAGGAATTGGGGGCAGTGCCATCCTCGGACACCATGAACCTGGTAAGGGGGTTGCAGAGCGACGACTGAACCCTGAATCTAGCCATTCAAGCTATACATTAGCTAAACCCTCCTTGGTATAGTATAGCCAATACTATACACGAGGAGGTTTTTTTGTCATGAGGAGGATTGCACCATACTTGACGGCGAGGAATGCGCGGATTGCGTGGATTCTCATCACCCTTGTTGCACTGGCGGCGGCAGCGGGCGCTCCTCCGGGATATGGCGGAGGCTAGAGACAGGCAACAGTAATGATCCTCATAGGCCTGTTTCTGGCACTGCTTCTAGGGCTCATGGCATTGGGAGGTAGGGCCAGCGATCTCACTCACGTCCAACTGAGGTGGGGGTGGCTGGCCCCTGTTGCCTTCCTTATGCAGGCCTACCTGATCTTCTTTCCTGCTGAGAGAGCCGGTGACGTGCTAGCTCCAAGGTCCCTGCTCCTTTTGGCGTCTCACGTCCTACTGTTCGTGGTGATCTGGCAGAACCGGCATCTCAGTGGAATCAAGGTCATCGGTCTAGGCCTGTTGCTCAATTTCGTGGTGATGATCGTGAACGGAGGGTTCATGCCCATCACCCCAGAAACATTGGTTCGGATTGGGTATGACGGAAACGCTTCCCAGCTGGAGACAGGCTACATCGTGGGTGGCACCAAGAACGTGGTTGTAGAGCCGGGCGAGGCCACTCTGTGGTTTCTCTCTGACGTCATGGTCATACCCAGGCCATTTCCCATCCCCACCGCTTTGAGCGTGGGCGATCTGCTGATTGTCATGGGGGTGTTTTTCTTCCTGCGGGAAGCAATGTTCTTGCGCAGAGTCAGCGCCAGTCCGGCGTAATGTGGAGGAAAAGGATGTCAGATCAGACATTGAACAACATCATGTGTATGGCCCTGATAGACGGCAAGTTCCGCAGCAATCTACTGAGCAATCCAGCCAACGTGGTGGGTGATTTCGATCTGGATGCAGAGGAGCAGGATGTCCTCACAACGATCAAGGCTGATTCGGTCACTGAACTTGCGCGCAAGCTGCACACGTGGATGGTGCAGAGGCCAGGGAGTAACGGACACCACCA
>DATKVP010000312.1:0-8300 GCA_035530015.1 Anaerolineae bacterium
GACACAACCCTGACCCCCAAGCACGGTGGCGCCGTCGCGCAGAGACAGACCTTGATCAGCGGAAACGCCGTGATGGAAGCGGCGAAGAGATTCAGGACTGAACTCTTGCACGCTGCCGCCACAGTCCTCGCCGCACCCGCAGAAGAACTGGAGATCTTCACCGACGGTGTGGTTCACCTGAGAACCGAGAGCCGACTCTCCTGGGAGGAGCTGGAACGGAAACTGCGGGAGCGAGGCGAGGAAGTGGCAGCCGAATTCATCTACGTCGCTCCCAAGACCCTTGCCCTCGCTGACGTTGAGGGCCGCAACAGTGTTCCCCCGGAGGAATACCGGAACTACCCCGCGTACGCCTACACCACCCAGGTGGCAGCAGTAGAGGTCGATCCAAACACAGGCGACGTGAGGTTGATCAAGGTACTCGCTGCCCATGACGTTGGTCGCGCCATCAACCCCCAGAAGATCGAGGGGCAGATCGAAGGAAGCTGTCACATGGCACAGGGCTACGCCCTCTCGGAGGAGTACCCTGTCGAGCAGGGCCTTCCCAAAGCGCGTACGTACCGCGATCTGCACGTCCCGACCATCATGGATGCCCCCCCCATCAGGACCCTGATTGTGGAAAAGCCCGATTCCACCGGTCCTCTGGGTGCCAAGGGGATTTCGGAAGTGGCGACCGTGCCACTTACACCCGCCATTCTTAATGCCATATTCGATGCGGTTGGCGTCCGTATTCACAGCTTACCGGCGACGCCAGCGCGCATCAAAGCCGCCCTGGAGCAGAGCGCCCTGGCGGAGACGCATTCTGCTCGAGCGCAAGCTGACCAGGCCAGGACGGAGTGTCCCAACCGTAGTATGTGAGTAGAAAGGGGTACGAGAATGTCAAGAGTAGTAGTCATTGGTGGCGGATGGGGCGGATGCGCAGCTGCCCTTTCTGCGAAGAAAGCAGGAGCAGACGTGGTGTTGCTCGAGAGGGCGGACACGCTCCTCGGATCCGGCCAAGTGGGCGGTATCATGCGCAACAACGGCCGGTTCACGGCGGCGGAAGAAATGATCGCCCTCGGATGCGGCGACTTGTTTCAGCTCACCGACAAGAATGCGCGCCACGTGAACATCGAGTTCCCAGGGCACAAGCACGCCAACCTGTATGATGTGGCCCTCATGGAGCCCAGTGTCAGGAGGTACTTGCAGGAGAACCAGGTCGAGATCTGGACTGTCAGCCGGGCTACTCAGGTCCATTCCACCGGCGGCCGAATAGAGGCGGTGGAACTGGAGACCGGACAGCGGTTTGAAGCAGACGCCTTCGTGGAAACCACCGGCACGATGGGGCCTCAGGGCAACTGTCGCAAGTACGGCAACGGCTGCGCGATGTGCATCACCCGTTGCCCCACTTTTGGCGGCCGAGTCAGCATCGCCGGACGGGCAGGCATCCAAGAGATCATGGCCAAGCGCGCTGACGGCTCCTTCGGATCCATGAGTGGATCCTGCAAGCTGAACAAGGATTCCCTGGACGAAGGCCTACACCGGGAGCTCGATCAGAAGGGCGTTGCTGTGATCCCCCTTCCCAAGGAAGTAGCCGAGCACAAGAAGAAGCTCTTGACTATCAAGAGCTGCCAGCAGTACGCACTCGCCGCGTTTGCGGAGAACCTGGTGATCCTCGACACCGGCCATGCCAAGTTGATGAGCCCCTTCTACCCCTTGATAGACCTGCGCACCATTCCAGGTCTGGAGAACGCTCGTTTCGAGGATCCGTACTCAGGAGGGATGGGCAACTCCATGCGATTCCTGGCTATGTCTCCACGCGACAACCACTTGAAGGTGGACGGGCTAGACAACCTGTTCTGCGGCGGAGAGAAAGCCGGTATGCTCGTGGGGCACACCGAGGCCATCTGTACGGGGACGCTGGCTGGTCACAATGCCGTCCGACGCGCCGTCGGCAAGCAGCTAGTGGAACTACCTCGCAGCCTCTGTGTTGGCGACATGATCGCCTACGTCAAGGACGAGATGCAGACCGAGGAAGGAATGCTCAAGAAATTCACCTTCTCAGGGTCTGTATACTTCGATCGTATGAACGAACTCGGCCTCTACACCACGGATGTAGAGGCAATCCGCGCTCGCGTGGCCGAGGCAGGCCTCAGCGATTTCTTCGCGCGGAAGGTCGACTGACGTCTCCGTGCCAAACGTGGGTGTATTGCGCCTCTCTTATCTACGGTCGGCAGGAGGAAAGGAGGTGAGCAAGCAGGGCTGATATCTTGGAGGCAACACTACGCACATCATCATGGAAATCCTCGACAGGTAACCGAGAAGGAGGAAATCAAAGTGAGAACGAAGCTTGCCACGCTGACCACGGCCGTGCTGCTGGCGGCACTACTCATCACTGCATGCGGCACGCCGGCGGCGCCGCCTCCGCCCGAGCCTACGACGCCACCGGAGGCCACTAGGCCCCCCGAGCCTGCACCCGCAGGGCCGAGTGGATCCATCGTCTTCGTGATCGGCAGCGACCCATCCACCCTGGACCCGCAGTTCCCTGACGACGGGAACGCCAGACCGGTCAACGACAACATCTATGAGATGCTGCTCGTCCGGGATGGCGTGACCGCTGAGTTGGGACCTTCTCTGGCCAAGTCCTGGGAGCAAGTCGACGAGACGACCTGGCGCTTCGAGCTGCAGGAAGGCGTTACTTTCCACAACGGGGAGCCTTTTAACGCCGACGCCGTCGTCTACAGCGTCGAAAGGATGATAGACCCCGAGTTCAACTCGGAGATTATCTCCTTCGTGGCCACCATCTCCGGCGCTGAGGCTGTGGATGATTACACGGTGGACATCTTCACAGAGGGCCCGGACCCGATTCTCCTTGCCCGTCTGACCTGGCTGAACATGGTGCCGCCAGTCTATACGGAGGAGAATGCGGAGAACTTCGGCAATGAGCCCGTCGGCACGGGGCCCTACAAGTTTGTGGAGTGGGTCAAGGGCGATCACGTCTCGCTGGAAGCCAATGAGGACTACTGGGGCGGCGCACCAAGCATCGCCGAGGTGACCATCAGGACCATTCCTGAGGATGCCACCGCAGCAGGCGCCCTGCAAGCCGGTGAGGTGGACATCGTTAGACACCTGATACCGGAGTACCTGGACCAGGTGCCGAACGCGGCGTCCGTGCATGGGATTGAATTCCCGTGGGTCAGGATCAACACCAACGTGGAACCGTTGAACGACGTCCGGGTTCGCCAGGCTCTGAACTACGCCATCGACGTGGAGGCACTGCGGGATGCCCTGTACAGTGGTCACGCGGCGGTAGCTGAGGGGCAGATACTGACACCGAGTCACTTTGGCTACAATCCTGACGTGAAGGCCTACCCCTACGACCCGGACAAGGCCAGGCAGCTTCTACAGGAAGCAGGAGCTGAGGGCGCGACGCTCGAGTTCGTCGGCGAGTCCGGGCGATGGTTGAAGGACAAGGAGTTGGTGGAGGCCATCGCCACCCAGTTGGAGGCCGTGGGTCTCAACATCGAGATCAATATCGCGGAGTGGTCTCAGTGGCTCGACCTGCTCTTCGCTGGCGCCCAGGCCGCACCCGATCTCCAGTACTCCTCCCACGACAACAGCCTCTTCGATGCTGATCGCTCGCTGTCTGTGATGTTCACGTTAGAGGGGAGCCAAGCCGCCTACTCCAACCCGGAGGTCGACCGCCTGGTAAGTGAAGCCAGGACGGAGACAGATGTGACGGCTCGGGAGGACATGTACCATCAAGCGGTGCAGATGATCTACGATGATGCAGCGTGCATCTTCCTGCTCAATCTCGATGACATCTACGGCTTGAGCGAACGTGTGGAGTGGACACCTCGCGTCGACGGTCGCATCCTGGTCAAGGACATGACCCTCGTCGAGTAGAGTGTATGTCTGCGTCTGGGCGGGGCACTGTGTCCCCGCCCAGACTACCGCGCAAGGAGGATGCCGGAGATGATTGCCTACTTCATCCGACGTCTGCTTCAGTCCATACTAGTCATCATCGGGGTATCTGTGATCGTGTTCGTGATCACTCGAGCCATCGGAGACCCAGCTAGGATGATGCTGCCTCTGGAGGCAAGCGCGGAAGAAGTCGAGGCCTTCCGAGATAGAATGGGCTTCAACGACCCGCTGTGGGTCCAGTTCTGGGACTGGGCGAAGAACGCAGTGAAAGGCGACTTTGGCGATTCTCTCTGGCAGCGAACGGACGCCATGCACCTCGTCCTGGAGCGGATGCCTGCGACGTTGCTGCTATGTTCCACCGCCATCGTTCTAGCTGTGGTCGCCTCGGTGCCGCTGGGCATCTTGGCTGCGCTCAAACCGCGCTCCTGGCTGGACAAGGCGACCACCAGTTTCTCCTTGATCGGAGTATGCATCCCCGACTTCTGGCTGGGGCTGATGCTCATTCTCGTCTTCGCAGTCACCTTGCGCGTGGTGTTCACGTCAGGGTACGGCACTTGGAGACACCTCGTGCTTCCCGCTATCGCGCTGGCTGCTCGTCCCTGGGGAAGAATCACGCAGATCGTCAGAACCAGCATGATGGACGAGATGCATCGTACCTACATGGTGACGGCCAGGGCGAAGGGTCTCGCGGAGCACAATGTAATCTTGTCGCACGCCTTGAAGAACGCGAGTATTCCCATCGTCACGCTAGCCGCGTGGGAGCTTACGCGAATGCTGGCTGGCTACACTATCGTGGTGGAGACGGTCTTTGCCTGGCCTGGCTTCGGCCAACTGGCCATGCAAGCCATCGAACGCCGTGACCTCACGCTCATACAGGCGGATGTGTTCGTGGTCGCCATCATCGTCGTGGTCATGAACATTTTCATAGACTTAATCTATGCCATGTTGGACCCGCGTGTGAGGCTGGCGTAGTGGTCCTCGAGCCCAAGAGTGTGCGGAGGGAGGACAATCAAATGGCCGAAACCGCAGAAAAGCGGTACATACTCGATGCGCAAGCTGCCGCCTACGTCGAAGACCCCTTGTGGCGTTGGCGAGGACTCATGCGCATGGCTCGAGATCTCCTCAGAGACAAGGTGGCCCTGACAGGATCGGTCATTGTCCTCGTCGTCTTGATGTCGGCGGTCTTCGCTTCCTTCATCTCCCCCCACGACCCTGCGGCCGGGAACATCGGCCAGCGGCTGCAGCCGCCAGGCTTCGTAAATGAAGAAGGTGAGCGGTATATTCTAGGTACCGACCAGCAAGGTCGGGACATTCTGAGCCGGCTGTTTCATGGGGCTCGCGTGTCCATGGCAGTGGGGATCGGTGTGATTGCAGTGGCCGGGACGGTAGGCACTATCCTGGGGCTTGTCTCGGGGTACTACGCTGGTCGCGTAGATGACATCATCATGCGTGTTGTAGACACCCAGACCGCCTTTCCCGGTCTGCTGCTGGCTCTGGTCATCATTACCATGATCGGGCCCAGCGCCAGGAACATCATCATCGTTCTCTCCATCAACGGGTGGATGGTCTTCGCCCGTATCACCCGTGGTATCATGCTTACCATCCGCGAGAAGGACTACATCGATGCGGCAAAACTGGTAGGTGTCAGCGATTCAGGAATTATATTCCGCCACGCGTTTCCCAATCTGGTATCACCCACACTCACTATTATCACTCTGGAACTGGCGCGGGTCATCCTCGCCGAGGCCAGCCTGAGCTTTCTCGGCCTCGGTATCCAGCCTCCACAAGCTTCCTGGGGCCTCATGATCGCGGATGGCCGTAACTACATCACCATAGCCTGGTGGTTGGTCACTTTCCCTGGGATCTGCATAGGGGTGACGGTTTTCGGTGTAATGACGGTGGCCAACTGGCTGCGCACGGTGACGGATCCAGAGCAGAGAGTGAGAGCGGCGCCAGCGGGTACCGGCAGCGGATAGCACCAACCAGCACCGACGGCGCTTGACAAGCACTGCTATGTTCGGTAGCATACGTTGCTTCTCACTTCAGTCACTGGACACCGGCTGAGAGGCGCTCGGTGTCCGTGCACCGGCACTCGGTGATGCGGAAAGGAGGGCAGAGATGTTCAAGAAGATCCTCGTGCCGTGCGATGGTTCCGACCTGGCTCAGGAATCCGTTTTCCCTCAGGTAGAGAGTCTGGCTAAGGCGACAGATGCCGAGGTCATCATCCTGCGCGTCGTGCCTCCTCCCCCAGGCAGGTCCGGCTCAGCTTTCCAGCCGGGCGCCCCGGAACTGCCTATCACCTTGCCGGTGGCGCCGGAAGATGCCCATACGGCACGTCATCCGATTTACAGGGACCAGGAGATAGCCAGCGCTGAGGGCGAGGCACGGCGCTCGGTCGCTCAGGCAGAGGCCATGTTCCGTGACAAGGGAGTGAAGGTGCGTTCGGAAGTCCTCCTTGGACAACCCGCGGAGGAGATCATAGACTACGCAGCGGAGCAAGACGTTGACTTGATCGTGATGTGTAGCCACGGCAAGAGTGGCATTGCACGCTGGGTGTTTGGAAGCGTCACGGAGAAAGTGCTACGCGGCACCCGTTCGCCCGTCCTCGTAATCCGACCCGAGGAGCTGCGGAACCAGAAGAAGTAGCGGACTATGCTGGCGGCAACTCTCCGGACTATGGGCAAGTAAGAACCAAGAGGTGATCAAGAAACCATGATCAGACCCGAAGGCTCGTGGGTAGCAATCCCTACCCCCTTCACCGAAGACGATGAGGTGGATTTCCCCGGCTTCGAGAAGCTGGTTGATTTCCAGGCAGAGCATGGCACCAACGGCTTACTGTTGATGGGCTCCACGGGGGAATCAACCGCGCTCACCATCGAGGAGCGTAGGGAGATACTTGATAGAGTATTGGCGTACGCCAAGGACAGGATACCCGTGCTCGCTGGCACGACGTGTGGTAACACCAAACTGACCATTGAACTGAGCCAGTATGCTCAACAAGCAGGCGCCGACGGGCTCCTTCTGGTCGTGCCGCCCTATCTGAAGCCGACCCAGGATGGCGTCTATGAGCACCTGAAGTCTGTGGCCGAAGCGGTAGACATCCCGGTCGCCATCTACAACAACCCGGGACGAGTGGGGGTGAATATCGAGCCGGCCACGGTCGTCGCACTCGCCGAACTGCCCAACCTCGTCGCCGACAAAGAGGCTATGCCCAACATCAGCCAACTGGTCCAAATTCGCAGGCAGGCTGGCGACAAGATCAACCTGCTCTGTTGCGACGCTCCAGGTTTCAGCCTCATCGTGCCCACTCTCGCCCTCGGAGGGCACGGCACTGCGAATATCTCGGGAAACGCCATCCCTCAGGAGATGGTAGAGATGTCGAGACCATGGCTCTCTTGGGAGGACGTACAGCGAACGAGAGAACTACTCTTCGAGTACTACTCCCTCATGGCAGCGCTCTATAGCCTACCCAATCCGATCGTCGTCAAGGCCGCTCTTCGCCTGCTGGGACTCCCTGCCGGACACGTGCGCCGTCCTCTTCTGGACATGGAGGAGAGACAAACACAAGATCTCAGGGCGCTGATGGACCGGATGGGGGTGATGGATAAGTACGGGCAGGGGAAGAGAAGGGCCTAGCCCATGCCCTCGGACCAAGACAGCCCACATCGCCAACGCTGGGTGATCCTGGGCGCCCTCTTGATCGGCACGGCCACCGGCACTCTGGGCAATAGCCTGGTAAACGTCGCCCTCCCCACCATCATGGACCACTTCGCAGTCGATGTGGCGACGGGCATTTGGCCGGTGACCGTCTACATACTGTTCTTCGCCGTGACCATGCCGTTGTTTGGACGCCTCGGCGATATGTACGGCTACAAACGCGCCTACCTGATCGGCATGAGCGTTTTCGCCGCCAGTTCGCTTCTGGCCTCGTTCGTGCAGAGTTACCCCTCCCTCATACTACTCCGAGCGATACAAGGTATCGGCAACGGCCCGATTCTTCCTGCAATCATGGCCGTGGTCGGCACGCTCTTCCCACCAGGCGAGAGGGGGCGGGCAATGGGCGTGTGGGCTCTGGTGAACAGCGCTTTCCACGCCGCTGGCCCGCCGTTGGGCGGCGTCTTGACCCAGTACTTCGGCTGGCAATCTATCTTCTTGTCCTACGTACCGCTGTGCGTCTTGGCGCTGGTTCTCGTCTGGCGTTTGATGCCCGACGACAGCAAATCGGAGCGTCAGTCTTTCGATGTCATCGGGGCCCTCACGCTCACCGCGGCCACCTTGACCCTGATGTTCAACCTGCGTCAAGGTGCCTCTATCGGATGGACAAGTCCGGTCAGCCTCGCACTCTGGGCTCTGTGCGTTGGTTTGATGGCAGCATTCCTTGTCACCGAAAGGACGGTGCG
>DATKVP010000313.1:0-7333 GCA_035530015.1 Anaerolineae bacterium
TACGCTGCAGGCATGGGCCGGATCTCTTACTGACTCCACGAGACCTTCGAGTCCGCGGGGAGCGCCTATCCGGACGGGCAGCCCGAGCGTGTCACGGGCAAGCTGCTTGATGCCGGCGAGCTCTGCTGTGCCGCCGCAGAGGACGACCCCTGCTGGTAGGAGGCCGTCGTATCCCGAGCGTTTGATCTCACGGAGTACCAGTTCGAGGATCTCCTCCATTCGTACCTTGATGATCTCGGCGAGCTGGGCGCGAGATAGGGAGCGATGCGAACTGTCTCCGAAGGAGGTGGCATCGATGAGCGCATCGGGCTCGATGGACTCAGGTATGGCATGCCCGTACTTGGTCTTCAGGCTTTCGGCCGCCGTGAAAGGTGTACGCAGTCCGACTGCCAGATCGTGAGTGAGGTGGTTGCCACCCACCGGCAGGACGACGGTGTGCCAGACGCTCCCATCGATGAAGACCGCCATGTCTGTGGTCCCTCCGCCGATGTCAACGAGAGCGACACCGAGGTCCTTCTCGGGATCGGTCAGCACCGCCTCGCCAGCAGCAATGGGTTGCACTATGAGATGACCAACTCGTACTCCCGCGTCTTGCACGCACTCCACCAGATTGTGAATGGAGGCCGAGCCTCCTGTGACTATGTGTGCTTCGACCTCGAGGCGAAAGCCGCGCAGCCCCAGGGGATTGCGTACACCGTCTTGGTCGTCAACGATATAGCCCCTCGGGATCGCATGCAGCAACTCCCGGCTCGGAGGGATGGCGATGGCGCGGGCCGCTTCCATGGCACGATTGACGTCGTCTTGGACGATGATGCGTTCGCCCCGCGAGATGGCGGCTATGCCCCGGCTGTTGACGCCCATGATGTGCGAGCCTGATATGCCCACGTAGGCGCTATCGATCGCGTAGCCGGAGATCTGCTCGGCTTTCTCCACCGACTCAGCTATGGCCTGGGTCGCTTGCTCGACGTCCAGTACGACGCCCTTGCGCAATCCTCGCGCGGCAGAGACACCCACACCTACGATGCGCAGCTCGCCCTCTTCGCTGGGTTCGGCGACCAAGGTACATACCTTCGTCGTGCCTACGTCTATGGCAACTATGGTATCTTCCACATTGTCCTCCTCCGGCCTCGCCGCGTCACCGTCTTCATGGTTCCGCGCTCGATCCTTCGGCCGACCGGTAGAGCGGGCTTTCCGGGAAGCGGACATCTATGGACTCTACGGTTTGCGCCTGGCCGGCCAGACGATCTACGAGCGCATCCACGATGGCTACTTTGAGTTCTGCGCCTTCGCCATCCCCGAGATACACTCGCCAACCGTACTCGTTCTGATAGCTGAGGCCCTGCTCGCGCGAGTACTCAAACTCACTCACCTCTGAGAGCAGGGAATGATAGGTTTCTGCTGCAGCTACGGCCTGGAGATCCACTTGCTCTCCAAGCTGGAGTGGCGTCGTGTCGAGATCTCTGACCACGATGTTTGGTCCAGCATCCGCTCCCAGGGACACGATCAAACCTTCCTCGTCCACACCGTAGCGGTGCTCGCCAGCCTGCCAGGCCACGCGTGCCTGGCGCTCTCGCACCTCGATGACCATCTGGTTGGGTAGACTGACGAGAACCTTTGCTTCCCTCACGTCGGGAAGGGCACTGATGCGTTCCTCAATCTGCCTCGGGTTGATGAAGAAAACGCTGTATCCTTGAGTAGCGGTCTGCTCGAATATCTCTTCTGCTGACACCAAGGCGTTGCCATGCACCGTGACCTCAAACACGTAATACGCGTCGGAGAGGAAGACGTAGGCGAGAGTGGCCAGCAAAGCCAATGCCAGAAGCAAACCCACCGCTCGAGAGCTCACTCCGGAGCCCATCCGACTGACAGATCGGACGGGGAGTTGCCTCTGGGCTACCGTTTGCTCGTAGCGCTTACCCAGACGCATCTCCGAGCGACGTGGCTTCCTTTCGGGCTTCTTCACCCAGGGCAATGATGACATCCTGCTGCTTTCCTCTCAGTTGGCGCGAGTCTGCTGCCAGTCCCCCACCAGTTCGATCTCCAACTCGAGCTCGACACCGCAGAGGCGCTGGACCCTCTCCCGCACCTCGTTGATCAGTTGTAGTACATCTTCGGCTCTCGCGCGTCCCCTGTTGATGATGTAGTTGGCGTGCTTGGGCGAGATCTGGGCATCCCCGACGCGTTTTCCTCGAAGCCCTGCCTCGTCTATCAATTGGCCCGCTTTCAGACCTGGCGGGTTCCTGAAAACGGAGCCGGCGCTGGGTCCGCGAGGTTGCGCATCCCGTCTGCGCCCCATGTAGTCGTCCATACGTTCCCTCAGGACGGCAGTCTCTTCCGGTATGAGCTGCAGGTCAGCGGACAGAATGATCTCCTCCTTGGAGGCGGCTTCTTTGAAACGACTGGTACGATAGCCAAGCTCCAGGTCGCCCGGCGTCAGGTCGCGAATCTGTCCACGGTGATCGAGCATACTGACTCCACGAATCACACCCGCCATGTCTCCCTCGTAGGCACCGGCGTTATTGACGATGGCGCCTCCAACTGTGCCTGGGATGCCGATGGCCCACTCCAGACCGCCCGACCCGTTCTCAGCACTCTGGCGTGCCAGATGCGCCAGGACAACTCCGGCCTCGGCGCACACATGGTGGGCCGCAGCATCCACTCCGAAGTCCCGGCATCGATTCAGAATCACCAGACCTCTGTAACCTCTGTCAGCGACCAGGAGGTTCGTCCCCTGACCCATCACCAGCAACGGTTGCTCCAGCTCTCGTGCCAGTTCCGCCCAGGAGCAGAGCCGATCCACATTCTCGACGGCGGCGAAGAAGTCGGCTGGTCCCCCGATCCGATAGGACGTGTGCTTACTCAGTGGCTCCTCGAGCAACAATTCGGCCGCCAACCCTCTCTCCTGGACCAGGCTAGGTAGATCCTGTTTGCTCAGCACCTTGTGTGTCCTCTCGCGCCAGCAAAGCCAGAAGTTCCTCTCCAACTTTCCAGACGTCGCCGGCGCCCATGGTGATGACCACATCGCCAGCCGTCAACTGCTCGCCAACCCACGAAGTCGCCTCACGCTGGTCTGCGATGTGCAAAACTCCAGGGTGGCTCATCATCTGCACCAGAGCGCCGGATTCGATACCCAGCGTGTCGTTCTCGCGGGCTGCGTAGATCTCCGTCACGATCACACGATCAGCGTCATCGAAGGCGCTGGCAAACTCCGCCAGCAGGGTCTTGGTGCGGCTGTAGGTATGTGGTTGGAAGACAACCCATAGCCGGCGGCCGATATATCGCCTGCGGGCTCCTGCCAGCGTCGCCTTGATCTCGCTGGGATGATGTGCGTAGTCATCGATGACCGTGATCCCTCGGCATTCGCCCTTGACCTCGAAGCGACGCACCACACCTTGGAAGTCCCTCAACGTGTCGCGGGTGAATGCCGGGTCCAAACCCAGATGGTGGGCGATGCCCATGGCCGCGAGAGCATTGGACACGTTATGACTGCCCGGGATGCTCAGCTGAAACCAGCCCATCTGCTCGTGTCCTGCCATCACTCTGAAATCGGTTCCTCCGAGTGCGTTCTGCTGAAGATCCACCGCTCTCCAGTGGACATCTGGCCCCAGACCATAGCTACTTGCTCTGCTTGGCACCAGCGCTTCGACAACCTTCCTCACCTGCGGGTCGTCCCCACAGGCGATCACGAAACCGTCGGGGGGCACTCTTGCCAGGAATTCGCTGAACGCCTTCGACATGTCCTGCAAATCAGCGTAGCAGTCCGGGTGATCCATCTCGATGCTGGTCACGACTGCTGCCTGGGGCGACAGTTGCAGGAACGTCCGGTCGTACTCGTCGGCCTCAACGACGAAGTACCGGCCCTTACCTTCCCGCGCATTGGTGCCCAGTTCAGGGACGATGCCTCCCACGATCATCGTTGGGTCCAGGTCTGCGTTGCTCAGAATGAGGCCGATCATGGCGCTGACAGTCGTCTTGCCATGAGTGCCCGCTACCGCGATGCCGTATCGGCCCTTCATCAGCCAGGCCAGCGCTTGTCCCCTCTTGAGGACCGGGATACCTCGGTCCTCGGCCGCCACGACCTCGGGGTTGTTGTCTCGTATGGCCGAGGATACGACGACCGCGTCTGCGTCGTCCATATTCGTCCCTCTGTGGCCTTCATGCACGGTTGCTCCCAAGCTGACCAACTCACGAGTGATGGGGGAGAGTCGCATATCGGAACCGGAGACCACATAGCCTCGCTGCAAGAGTATGCGCGCGATGGCACTCAAGCCTATGCCTCCGATACCCACGAGGTGTATGTGTGCCCCCGCTTCAAGGGTCCAGAGAGCACTCTCGTCGCTTTGCGCGGCGATTCGCCCTGTCATCTGACAACCCTCATCACGATCATGAACGGCACCAGGAAGAGCAAGTAAGGCTCGAGCAGAGCTACCGGCATCAAGGGTACAAGGTAGTTCTGTGCAAAATCGGTGAGGGGTGGTCTGAAGAGCCCCAACACCTGGATCGGGTAGTTGAACGCATGCAGATAGTGCCAAATCGTTCCAGAGATCAGGTAGCCATTGAGTAGCCCGCTCGTCAGATTCAATGCTATTCCCACCGGGCCTCTTGGTGCTTCCCCTGTGAAGGCCAACGTCTCCCCGTGATAGGAGATGACTATGGCGGCTACGAAAACAAGTATGTAGAACAGTGACTGGATCAAATCGCTGTAATGGCCCTCGAACACCATACTGGACTGCATGTAATTGGCGAGATAGGAGTCCAGGACGCGAAGCACAGACTCCCCGCCTTTGGTTAGCAGCAGCAGCGCAGCCAGAATCGTTGTGGTAACGCCCAGTTCCCTGGGATAGCCCCGCACCACACCGACTACCGCGAATACACCGATCAATACTGCCCACAGGACTTCCAGTGGCCCCAAGTTGTGTTCCCTCTAGAATGGGCTCCGGCCCTACATATTGGCTGATACGACGGTTAGACCTCTGCAGGCCTTATCAAACGTACCGCGACGATGACAAACAGGACGAAGAGCACCAGGACGACTGCTGCGACGCTCACCGGCGGGACGCTCAGCGCGCTGGGAAGGCCCTGAGCGATGTTGGGTAGTTCTTCCTCAGCCGCCGAGGCGACCGGAAGATTGATCTGCTGTCGATACGGCAGCAGCGGCAGCAGCAGATAGCTCAGCGTGAAGCCGTTGGCGACGCCGAGTACGGCGCCCATCAATCGTTGGATCAGAGAAGTGGGCGGCCTGCTGAGACGGACGACGAGGGTGAATACCAGCACAACGGCTGAGACAAAGACCAGCAGCAGGAGCAGGCGAGACTGATCTGCGTTGCCAGGGTCGACGAGCATCACTTCGGCAATGCCCGAGGACTGAAGACACGCGCCTGTGTCTGCTTGCGAGCCGCATGAGGTGAAGAAGAGTACCCCCTTGTAGGTGGAGTTGATGGCGCTGATCAGGGCCTCCTTTTTCGCCCCCAGAAGCCCCCAGAGGGCAACGATGGGCACGAAGGCCATCAACTGGCCCTTCCAGCCGCGTTTCAGGCCGACAGCGGTGGATGCCGTCAGGGACGTGGCAATCACTATCAAGTACTGTAGCACTGCGGGTGCGAAACTCAGATTCATGGCCACTCTCTCAGGATAGGTCAGTTCGGACGCGCGATATCCCTCAACACTTGAGCGATCCGCTTGGCTGCGTCGGGCCGCGAAAGGCGGTGGGCTCCTTCGGCAAGCCGCGTCAGTCTCGCTTCGTCAGTCAAGAGATCGACGACGGTGTCCCTGAGGACTCCTTCGGCCAGGTCGACATCGGCCAGTTTCACCGCCGCTTCGTTGTCCACCATGTAGTCGGCGTTTTGATCCTGGTGTCTTCCTGCATAGGGATAGGGTATAAGTATACTGGGCAGGCCGAGTGCTGGAAACTCGCCAGTGGTGGCCGCGCCAGCGCGTGCCACGGCCAGGTCAGCAGCGGCCAGGGCATCGATCATCTCTTCGTGCAGATACGGATACACTCTATAGTTGCCAGCCAGGGCCTTGGGTAGCTCGTCCCTTTCAGAAAGGAGCCAAGGCGCATCCGCCTCTCCGCTGATGTGCACGACCTGGCAGATGTCCAGAAGATCTTCCAGTATTGCGCCAATGGCCAGATTGATGCTGTGGGCACCCTGGCTACCTCCCAATACCAGCAGCGTCTTCCTCTCCTCGTCCAGCCCCAGCTTTCGCCTGGACGAGGTCTTGTCCGCCTCGAACAGTTCCTTCCTGACGGGATAGCCTGTCACCATTGCTTTCCCCTGCGCGAAGTAGGTCGTCGATTTCTGGACGGAGACGGCCACTACAGTGGAGTAGCGCCCCAGAAACCGTATGGCCATGCCTGGGGTCAGATCCGGCAGGTACATCAGGCTGGGCACCCTCCTCATCCGAGCAGCTAGTATCGCTGGAGCGCACACGTAGCCACCCGTGGCGAGTACCGCTCGGGGCAGGAACTCATCCATCACACTGATGGACTGGGCCGTTCCGCGCGCAAGCCTCGCCACGCGCGACGGTATGACCCAGGGAGCGGCACCATGGAAGCTTGCTGTGCTGATGCCCCGAAAGGCCAGACCCGCCTTGGCGGCCAACTTTGCCTCTATGCTAGACGCGTTGCCCACGTAGCAAATCTCCGCCGATGATTCGTCAAGGTCATCCAGATGCTGTAGAACGGCGAGAATAGGGTAGACGTGTCCGCCCGTTCCGCCGCCCGAAACCAAGAGGCGCATCCTGCTCCTTTGTGTTCTCTGTGGCGCCCCGAGAGATGCTCAAGAGCATGCCTACGCCCATCATGGAGATCACCAATGATGAGCCTCCGAGGCTGATAAAGGGAAGTGGAAGACCCGTGAAGGGCAGGGTGTCGGTCACCACGGCGACGTTTATCATGGCCTGGAACGTCAGCCAGATGGTGATTCCCGAAGCCAGGATGAAACCAAATGAGTCTTCCGCGCGTAGAGCGATCTTGAAGCCTCGATACGCAAAGGCCGCGAAAAGGCCCAGCACCACGAGGCAGCCCAGTAGTCCCAGTTCCTCCCCCATCACAGCGAATATGGCGTCGCTCTCGGCCGCGGGGAGGAGGTTCTTCTGCTGGCCAGAGCCCAGTCCTGTACCGGTGATTCCTCCGGATCCGAGGGTCACCAATGTGTGCATGACCTGATAGGTGTCCTGGGCGAGGACAGCACCGAATGGCTTCTGGAGCACGGCGAAAGGATCTTGGGAGAAAATCACAATCCTCTCCCAGGCGTATTCATAGTTGGCAATGATCAGGAGCAGGGTGCTGCCGCCCACCATCGTGCTCACTATCAACTGGATCAAGTCGGCA
>DATKVP010000314.1:0-2423 GCA_035530015.1 Anaerolineae bacterium
CTGCCCGAGTACCACCGATTGTGGTGAAGTAGACCAGTATCAGAAGGATGGCTATCGCCCGCCAGCTGAGTCCCCATCGTCGCCCCGCGCTTGCGAGGGCTAGCCTGAATGTCTCAAGCCGCATGCGTGCCATTCCTCATTTTAGGGTGGCGAGGCTCGCCAGTCAATAGTACCTAACTCCCATGACTCGCTCAGGTGGGCAAACCTCAACGGCGACTGCCGTAGGAGGCCAGGTAAACGCGTTTGTACACTCTCTCGTCCTGCAACTGGTAGTGTGCAAGCAGCGACTGTCTCAGCTCATCCTTGCGCACTCTCTCCATCAGTCTCTGCTCGTCGCCCTGCACGAACCGGTGGGCGTTGGCGTTTTCGGAGACGATCATGGTCCACAGGGTCCCGCCATCGCTCATCACCCGGGCCACCTCGTTGCTGAGAAAGTCATCGTACTCCGAGGTCGATCCCAGGTAGGGAACCGTGAGCCAGTCTACTCCCTCGAGCTTGTAGTAGTACAGGGGTGCGTAGTCGTGGGGGCGCACGAGCATGAGATCGCCCGGTTGGCCGCTGGCGTTGACGTGCGCGACAGCCTCTCGCCACTGGTCGCGCACATAGGAGTTATCGTAGTAGAGGTTGCGCATCGAGCTACCGATGGCGATCACCAAGACCGTCAGGGCCAGCGAACTGATCGCCCTCCTCGCCGAGACGGCCCGCTGGATGCCAACGCCCACCAAGATGAGGAAAGCAGGAAGAAGCGGATTGAAGAAACGGTCTATGTAGATCGATCTCTTCTGCGGAAGAGGCCAGTCCAGAGAGATCAGAAAGGTGAGGAGCAGCGGGAGCACGAGCCAGATCGAGACGGCAGCGATCCGCTCTTGCTCATCCCTCGGCCTTTGCCTCAGCGAGGTCAATCCATACCCGATGAGTGAGAGTGCGATCAGAGCGGCGGTCAGATAGAGAGGATTGCGCGGGTCGGTGGTGAGTCCCACGCCCAGAGTGTAGAGGGTCCAGAACAGGTCTGACATGCGGGCAGGAGAGATCCAGGATATTGAAGCTGAGTAGAAGCCACCCGTGGTGAGGACGGCCAGTATCCAGGGCAGGAAGAGGACGCCCACGACCACCATGCAGCAGAACCACTTCGTCAGTTTGGCGGGGTACCGTCTGCGGAGGCTGACCAGGAACACGGCCTGGCCCAGAGCGATGAAGAGGTGAAGGTAGTTGCTGTAGAGAGACAGCAAGCTCAGCAAGCCAAAAGCTACCCAGTTGACAAGCGCGTCATCACGCAGGAGCCGCAGGAATGCGACCGACGCTGCCAGCACGAGCATGGTGGTCAGGGAGTACATCCTGACCTCCTGGGAATACCAGACATTGAGCGGAGACACGGCCAACAGTAGAGCTGACAGCACGCCCAGTCGCTTCCCACCGACGACGCTGGCCGCGATGTACATGATGCTCACCGAGATCATGCCCCAGAGTACGGAGAAGAACCGGAGCAGATACTCCTCGTGCCCCAGGATGAGCCAGAAGTGCATGAGGGTGTAATACAGGGGTGGGTGCACTCTGTCGTGGACGGTGTTCTCCATAAGAGATGGGAGGTCCGCGATGCTTATGGAGAAGGAGAAGGCCTCGTCCCACCATAACCCTTGCGCATCCAGAAACGCTATGCGGAGAAGGAAAGCGAGTAGGAGTATGGGTATCATCCAGCGATAGTGAGAAGGCCAGCTGCTGCTCTCCGCCATCAGATACCCTCCACTCGGGCGAAGATCGAGGCCTGATCGTCCGCGTATACCCGTCGCCAGTCGCTTCTCTCGCTCAGCATGGTGCTCAGTGGGCTCCCGTTGTCTATGAGGGCCACGGTGACGTTGTATCTATTCAGTGGATCCTGCCAAGTCTCTCTCAATTGGTAGACCTGGAGGTACTCATCGATGAGCTTCTCTCCATACACGTCGGCTCGTCCATCTATGAACACCTGGCGCTCAGGATACATTCTCCACAGGAGGTAGCCTCCCCAGTGGTACAGGTTGTACATCTTGCCTGCAATTTGGCTCTGATCCAGGAAGTCCGCGGCGGCCACGGGGAAAGCATCTCGTTGGGCAGCCGCGTTCCCCGCCAGGGTGTAGCTCGCTTTTGCAGCGCCGCCCAATAGCAGCACACCGAGCAGCGCCCAGTTCACGAGAGTGCTCACGGCGCCCAGGCGGCGCCTTGGTGCCCCGTATCTCTTGGACCACTCCGTCCGTCGCCAGATGTGCAGCAGCTGGTGGGCAAGCAGAGGCGTCGTTGTGAGTACGAAGAAGGGTATGTGTCGCGCCGAGAGAAGGGAGGCGTATCCGAACCCGATCATGAAGAGGAACTCTGTCGGACGAGGGGGGCGCCGAGACAGGGCAAGTCCGGCCAGGAGGACAAGGATGAACAGCGCGAAGGGCTGGAACTGG
>DATKVP010000315.1:0-5927 GCA_035530015.1 Anaerolineae bacterium
GCCAGATCACGAATATCACCATCAAGCGGCGATAGGGGGCAGCATAGCTCTCCGACCATGAGCCGCTGGACCACCAGGAGAACACGGATTCCCAGGCCGAGGCAACGAGCTCACTCCATGATCCTTGGAACGCGAGGAAGGGCCAACTCCGGGTGGCCCTTCCTTGTGTCTCACAATGTGGCTTTGGTCCAACCATTGGGCAAGTGGTCTGCCCGCCGGGACTCGACTACTCCTCTTCGGGCAAGGCCAGCAACTCCTCCAACACCGCAGTGACTTGGCCCTCGGTCGGTGACCCAACAAAGACCTTGGCGATCTCTCCCTTTTGCGTGATGACAAAGGTCTCCGGTACCCCTTGGACTCTGTAGGCTCTCGCGATCCGACTGCGCGGGTCTGGCCCGTTCGGATATGCTATCCCGAATTGCTCGATGAAGGCCCTCGCCGGGGGTTCGGTATCCTGATAGTTCACACCGATAAAGGTGACACCCTGGCCGCGATACCGCTGCCACACGGACTGGAGCATCGGAGCCTCCTCCGTGCAGGGCGGGCACCAGCTGGCCCAGAAGTTAAGCACAACTATCTGCCCCTGCAGATCCCTAAGGGAGATTTCACCGCCATCGAACAGTTCTAAGCTGAAAGCCGGTGCCGGACCCGCCTGGAGTTGTCCTGACCCTCTGGTTGTGGCGCCATAGGCCAGGGAAGCAAGCACGAGCACAAGAGCCGCAGCAAGCACCACGAGCTGCGCTGACCGCCTCCGCGGCCTTGCGAGAGCCAGCTGCTCTTGTTCGGGTTCAACAGTCTGTGCTTCCACCGGTTTCTCAGTCTGCATGACTCTCCTCATGCCCTGACTTCTCACCACTCCGTCCCCGGCTCAGTTCGGCCCAGCCAGTTTCTCGCCGGAGCGCGGGACATCGTGCTAGAGGCCTGCTCATCAGGCCACCTGAGTCTGATATGGCCAAGGCCACTCTGTATCTTACAGAGGTGAGATTGCCCTCCCAGGGCCAGCAACACATGCTCACCCTGATACGAACCGCGTAGATCTGCTGTATCCCTGTTCTCGAAAAAGGGATGAATCTCCATCCCCGACAGTTTCCATCATATCATGTAACCTGCGGGGGCTACAACCTACGCTGAGCCCGCGAGACACTGAGCCCATCTGGCCTTTCCTTTTCCCATCCCACAGTGCTACAATCAATGATTGTGGGACAGAGCGAACTGTGAAGCCGCGATGATGCGCCCCCAGATATCTGCACCGTCGTTACTCGCTGTCCAGGCCCGCACTCAGTCAGTGGCGCGGCCGGAGAGATGGTGCGGAAGAACGGTTGGTTTCTGAACTCTACTCCATGGAGGCGCCGCATCTCATGCCGTCGGTCAGTTTTCCCCTGGCTTTTGCAGCTGGCTTGCTCTCCTTCTTCTCGCCCTGCGTATTGCCGCTGGTGCCTGTGTACCTGGGCTATTTGTCGGGGACCAGCTTCTCGGCCGGCGCGTCACCCGACCGATGGAAGGTCTTCAGCCAGGCGCTGTTCTTCGTGGTAGGCTTCACCTCGGTATTCGTAATCCTCTTTGGCCTGCCTACGACCGTCTTGGCTGGCGCGCTGCAGCAGTACAGCGAACTGATCACCCGACTGGGCGGAGTAGTCCTGATCGTGTTTGGTCTACATACGATGGGGCTGTTTACCATCCCTGTCCTGAATGTGACCAGACAAGCGCAGATAGGATCGGGGTTGCAGATGGGCTATGCCCGTTCGGCCTTGTTCGGCGTGACCTTCGCTGCTGGCTGGACTCCGTGTATTGGACCGCTGCTGGGCGCAGTCGTAACGCTGGGTTTCGCGGAACCCTCCAGAGCCATCTGGTTCATACTGGTCTATGCCGCGGGCCTGGCTGTGCCGTTTCTGGTGACGGCAGCCTTGCTCACTCAGGCCGTCGGGTGGCTCAAGCGCCTGAACCGCCACATGCGCGCGGTGGAGATCGCGAGCGGATTGCTGCTCATCGGGGTGGGAATCCTGCTCGTCACGGGCATGTTCACCACGATGAACACATACTTCATCGGCATCACTCCCGAGTGGCTGACGCGGTACCTGTAGGGAAGATTGGATTTCGCCTGGGGTCTGGCCGCGTTCTTGGGGAGGCGCGCTGAGCCGCATCGGCTCGACGGAGTACCTCTATCTGAGCGAGTTTCTGGGAGCGGTACTGATGTTCATCGGCTTCTTTGCGGGTTCGCGGTTGCCGCTACATCCCCACCGCCCCCTCGGCCAGGACGTTGAGGATTCCCCCTTGCTTCTGGATGGTGCCCTCCACAATCAGCAGAAAGCAGTTGCGCAGCACCTTGTAGTACCCCTGGTACACATCCGGCTTGACGATGATGTTCATCAGCCCATCCTCGTCCTCCATGGCGATCAACACGAAGTCCTTGGCCGAGGGGAACCGCTGCTTGACCACCAGCACAGCCGGCTCCCGCGCTCTCTCGATTGCGCTTCCTCTCGGGCTCGGCGACAATCCGGGTGGAAGACAAGCCGCCAGCGCCGCGGCCGCGATAGACAAGGAGGATTCCAAGATGATCAGTCGGGTATGGCACGGCTGGACTACGCCCGCGAACGCCGACGCCTACGAGTCACTGCTCCAGAGTGAGATCTTCCAGGGCATACAGGATCGCCAGATCGCTGGCTACCAGGGAATCCATCTCTTGCGGCGCAGCCTAGAGCATGAGGTGGAATTCGTAACCATCATGTGGTTTGACTCCATAGAGGCGGTCCGTACATTCGCCGGGGAAGACTACGAAGTGGCAGTGGTTCCGCCCAAGGCGAGAGCTCTGCTTTCGCGGTTTGACGCCCGCTCGCAGCATTATGAGGTGAAGGTTGACACGCAGGAGTAACCCTGCACCCGGCTCAGGGCATCGCCCGCGCGTCCAGGATGGATGACCTTGACAAACATGCTCATCAGTCGTATAATGTTGTCAGAAATTCTGACGGGGGAGCAGACACGCCATGGAGAAGACTGGTGAAGCTCAAGGACCGGTGGTGGTGCAGGTGCGGGAGCGTGGTCAATTCACCATCCCCGCCGAGATACGCCGCCAGATGGGGATCGAGGAAGGAGACGTCTTCTCTCTGATACAACTGGGGGACACCCTTGTGGCCACGCGCAAGAAGCTCGTGGCGCCAGAGATCGCAGTGGCCATAGAAGCCCTCATGGAGGAGGAAGGGGTGACCCTGGGAGATCTCCTGGAGGGTTTAGACAGGCAAAGGGAGACCTACGTCAGGGAGAAATACGGCATTGAGGCCTAGGGTCTTCCTGGATACCAGCGCTCTCCTCGCTGGTCTGGCTTCGCCCACGGGCGCCAGCAACGCGATTCTGGCCCTCGCCGAGGCGGGGCTTCTCACGCTGGTGGTCTCAGAACAGGTGCTCGTAGAGGCCGAGCGTAATCTCCAGGAGAAGCTCCGCAAAGCAATCCCCGAGTACCGAAGTTTTCTCGCCGCCTGTTCCGTGACAACGATCCCCGATCGATCTGCGGCAGATGTGGCAAATGCAGAGGCGATCATTCATACCAAGGACGCGCCGATCCTGAGGGCGGCGATGGACGCCCAGGTGGACTACCTGGTAACGCTCAACCGGAAGCATTTCCTTGGGAATCCAGAAGTGACCCGAAGATCGGGCTCGCGAATTGGGGCGCCTGAGGATTTCCTGGCCTGGTTTAGGCAGCAACTGGACAACTGAAGCTTGCCGTCTATCACATCCCCACCGCGCCCTCGGTCAGGACGTTGAGGATCCCGCCTTGCTTCTGGATGGTTCCCTCCACGATCAATAGGAAGCAGTTGCGCAACACCTTGTAGTACCGCCCGTACACGTCGGGCCTGACGATGACGTTCATCAGCCGGTCCTCGTGCTCCATGGTCCTGAAGACAAAGCGTGTGGCCGTCGGCGAGGGAAATGAGCGAGCCATGGTCTATGACGTGACCGCTCCGCAATAACGGTGGGTCACCCAGGCATCAGACTGTGGCCAGTCTCTGCCTGAGTGCTCGTCGAGTGCGACCGGACATGTGTGTTACTACATACCACCGGCTTTCGCCGTAGAACCGCAGCCTCAGCCCGACGAATCCCTGGTCATGAAAGCCAACATCGAAGGCGAACACGTCGGCTGGATACGGTTTCGGTTGTGCCGACCAGCCTTCCGACCACTCGAAGCTTCGATCCGCATCATCAGCGATTTGCTGCCTGTCCCTGAGCCACTGTGCAGCGTCTTCGAGAGGGATTGATAGCGCCTTTGGCCCAGGCAGAAAGCTAGGGGAGAAGACAATGGCGGCTGGCCAGTGGATGCTCGGATCACGAAAGCCCGCTCCGTCAAAGACCAGCGCTGCTACTATCCATTGCATCCAGCTGTAGATATCTGGCCCGGGCTCTAAGTAAGGGATTGTCGGGAGCATCGGATGGTCAACAAGGTGGGCGTAGTCAATACGGCGCTTGGTGTGGCTGAATGAAGAGGATCTCAACGACAGAGCCTCTGCTGCATGCTGGCTAATTGAGGCTCTTCTGCGTTGCCAGTCAACTCCGTGCATGAGCAGATCGATTATCGTTTGATCGTCAAAGGACTTGGACGTGTTATGATCTTCGCAAGACGGGACCGTGATGCTATCGCAGTCGAATGCCTTGAACATCTGCTGTGGGGGCACATGCTCTTGGCCGGGTGCCGCTTGTCCACAGTAGTAGCAGACTTTTCCCTTCGAACGAGCCATTCTCGTTTCCGATGACTATGACAGGTACGCGCACCAGGCTATCGAGAGGGCAGAAGCCGGACAACGCGAGGCCTCTGCTCCGGTTCATAGTGACAACTTACTGCGTCCTGTACCATGTGTTTGAGATCCTCATAGGTGTCTGCCTCTGTGAAGATGGAGTGGCCAAGAGCCCTGGCTTCGTAGCCGCCTTCCGGTGATTCCTGCACAAGAAAGATGAGCTCTTCGTCTATCACCTCGAGCCTCCTGAGCGGTGTCTCGGTGAACGTGGTGAAGATAGCCTTCGACTGTATCATACCACGTCAGCGCAAGTGCGCAAGCAGGCATTTCACTGTCGTGCCTTGGGAGGGCTTCTACATCCCCACCGCCCCCTGGGCCAGGACGTTGAGGATCCCCCCTTGCTTCTGGATGGTCCCCTCCACGATCAGTAGAAAGCAGTTGCGCAGCACCTTGTAGTACCTCCCGTACACGTCGGGTTTGACGATCACGTTCATCAAGCCGTCCTCGTCCTCCATGGTGATAAACACGAACCCCTTGGCCGTGGGAGGACGCTGCCTCACCACCACCAGGCCCGCCACCCGCACCCTTTCGCCGTTGCGCTTCCTTTCCAGTTCCTTGCTCCTCAAGACACTTAGCCTCTCCAGTCGAGGACGGTGGAGGGCTACGATCTGGTCGCCCACCGGCAACCCCAGGATGCCGTACTCCGCCCTGATCTCCTCGTCCAGCGTCAGCTCCGGCAGGTCGATCTCCTCCAGGGGCGGCGAGAGGTCCATCTCCCCTTCCTCATAGCTGATGGTGCCCAGCTCCCAGATTAACTCCCGCCTGGCCTTGCCCCAACTGTCCATGGCCCCCACCAGAATCAGGTTCTCCACCGATCTCCTCGGTAATCGGGTGCGGAGGCAGAAGTCCCGCAAGGAGCAGTAGGGGCCATCCCTCCCCGACTCCTCTAGCACCTCCAGGCTGGCCTCACCCAGGCCATCCACGTAGGAGAATCCCAATCGGAGGTGGCCGTTTTCCACGATGCACCGGGCCCGGCTGCGGTTGACGTCCACCGGGAGGATCTTCACCCCGTGGCGTTTGGCGTCGCCCACCACCACCGCCGGGCTGTAGAAGCCCATGGGCTGGGCGTTCAGCAGGGCGCAGTAGAACGGGGCGGGATAGTGGGCCTTGAGGTAGAGGGTCTCGTAGGCGGTCCTGGCGAAGGCC
>DATKVP010000316.1:0-4070 GCA_035530015.1 Anaerolineae bacterium
TGGAACCCCTGACGGCGACCGCTTTCAGGTTCTTCGACCCCATGACGGCTCCCATGCCGCCACGACCGGCGGCGCGCGAGTCCTTGCCTCCGATCATCACCGCCGCCATCGCAACCAGATTCTCACCGGCCGGTCCTATGCAGGCGATCTGCGCCTTGGGATCAGTTTCCTCGCGTATCCGATCGGCGGTTTCGTAGGTCTCCAAACCCCATAAGTGCCCCGCGGGCCTGATCTCGACCGTGTCGTCGGAGATCCAGACATACACCGGTTCCTCCGCGCGTCCTGTGAGCACCAGGCCGTCGTACGAGGCAGCGCGCAGCTGCGCCGCCCAATATCCGCCGACTGTCGCCTCGTTCCAGATGCCTGTCAGAGGTGACTGGCCGCAGACGCAGAGGCGGCAGGACGCAGGCAGGAGGGTGCCCGATAGGACGCCGATCGTCAGGATCAGGTTGCTCTCTGGGTCGAGTGGTCCTCGCTCGGGCTTCATCTCGTCGTAGTAGATCTTGGCCGCCAGGCCTCCTCCCAGAAGGTACTTCTGTACGGAATCATCGTCGATGGTTTGCACGTGCCACTCACGTGCGCTCAGTTCCAGTCGCAGCAGCTTCCCGGCGTACGAATAGGGCATGTTGACCCCCTCAGTCTTCGTCTACTTAACTGCCTTGTCGGCAATGGTCAATACTTCATCGATGGCGCCCAGGCCTTCCTTCAACTCCTTCTCAGTGATGATCAAAGGGGGTGCCATGAACAGCCAGTTGCGAGTGAGGAATGTATACACGCCTCTTTTCATCAACTCCTGGTAGAGTTGGTTGATCAGATCCGTCTCACCGGCCATCCAGTCCACTATCGGCTCCTTGGTGCCGCGGTCCTTCACCAGTTCGATGACGCCGAACAGCCCAATGGAACGGAACTCGCCGATGGAGGGGTGCTTGTCCTGCATCTTCTGCAGTTCAGCCGTCATGACCTGGCCCATCCTCCTGCTGTTCTCGATCAAGCCTTCGTCTCGGTAGACCTTGACAGCGGCGAGGCCAGCAGCGCAGGACATGGGGTGCCCGTTGTAGGTGAGGCCCATCCATAGCATTCGGTCCCAGAAGTACTCGGCGATCTCCTCGGACACGGCGACCGCACCCAACGGCATGGCTGACCCGGTTAGTCCCTTTGCCATGGTGATGATGTCTGGTTTAACGTCCCAATTGTCCACCGCAAACCACTCGCCGGTCCTGCCGAATCCGCTCATCACCTCGTCGGAGACCAGGAGGATGTTGTACTTGTCGCAGAGGGCCCTCACGGCTGGCCAGTAGTCATCTCTGGGGACGAAGATACCGTTGCTGCCGGTGACCCCCTCCATGAAGATGGCGGCGATCCTCTCCGGGTCTTCATAGTGTATGACCTCTTCAATGTAGCTCACGCACTCCAGGTTGCAGGTCTCCCTTTGCTGGTTGAAGGAGCAGCGATAGCAGTAGGGATCGGGTACGTGGACGATGCCAGGGATGCCCGGTTCTATCTTGGTCCTCCGGATATCACCCGACAGCGACATGGCGCCGTACGTGGCTCCGTGATAGGCCCGATAGCGCGCAATGATCTTGAGCTTGCCGGTGTAGTGCCGGACGAACTTGATGGCGTTCTCATTCGATTCCGCACCCCCCAGCGTGAACAAGACCTTGGTCAGGTTACCGGGCGTGACCTCAGCCAGAAGTTCCGCCAGTTCTGCCCTGACCTGGGTGGTGAACTTAGGCGCGGCGAAGTATAGCTGATCGGCTTGCTCCTTGATGGCAGACACGATCTTAGGATGTTGGTGCCCCGCGTTGGTGCACATCAACTGGGAGATGAAATCGAGATAGCGGTTGCCTTCCACATCCCAGAAGTAGCAGCCCTCGCCGCCTGCCAGGGTCATGGGCTTGGACTTAGACTGCACCGCCCAAGAGAAGAAGTTATATTCCAGGCTCTTCTCTGCGATTTCTTCTGCCAATTCCTTATCACTCACGATTGACCTCCTTGGTAGGCGCGCATCAGTGTGTCAACCTGGCGGTTGTGATCAACGACTCTGTTTATGGCGAGGCTCTCCCCGCACAGGACGTACTCTTGGTTCGGGCGCAGCAAGACCGCACTACCGGCATCGTCGACCGGTGGGTTGCACGCAAAGGTCCGCAACAAACGGTGGAACTCGGTCATGGTAGCATTGTCGAAAGCTTCGAAGTCTTCACAGGCAGCGGAATGTGAGATTGTCTTCCAGCGCGAAGGGAGGAAGCGGTTTCCGCTTGGACAGCTCGATCAGTGCTGCTCTGTCCATAGAACCTCTCAGTACCTGTTCAGGTAGAAATCCCTGCTGATCATCTCTTGTTGGTACTGCTCGAACTCGCGTACGAGCGGCTCCGTCTTCTGGCGCAGTGCCGGTAGCTCGCTGCCCATTCTGGCCCAGGCCTCCCGTGCCTCCTCGGCGATGCTTTGTTCATCCGCGGTGAGCACGCGGCCGTCCTCCACGACCACTCTGCCATCAACGATGACCGTATGCACCGAACTTCCGTTCTCTGCGTAGGACAGGTGCCGGAACGCGTCATTGAACGGTGTGAATAGAAGCGTGCTGGTGTCCAGCAGCACGATGTCTGCCAGCTTGCCAGGTTTTAGTTCACCCAGGTCGTCTTCCATGCCGAGCGCAGCTGCGCCATAGCTGGTTGCCATACGTGCGATGTCTCGCGAGGAGGGCCACCGGTGGTGATCCGTGCTCCTCAGGTTGTGGATGAGGCCAGCCAGCCTCATGGCGTCGAACATGATCTGGTTGTCGCTACTGGCCGAGCCGTCGGTGCCAAGTGCCACCTTGATGCCTCTCTCCAGCATCTCGATCACGGGTGAGAATCCGCTGCCAATGCGGAGATTGCTGGCCGGGTTATGCACGACACGACTGTCGGTGTCGGCCAAGACGTCGAGGTCGGCGTCATCCAGCCACACGCAGTGGGCCAGGGAGACTTCAGGCCCCAAGAGACCTCGTTCCTTCATGGCCGCGGTTGCGGACTTGCCGTAGAGGTCGAAGCAGACCATAGCTTGCAGCTTGGTCTCCACGAGATGCATGTGCCAGCCACCCCCGTGGCGCCTGGCCACATCCAGCGAGCCCTGGAGAAGCTCGTCACTGCACCACTGGAAGCCGGACGGGCCGGCAAAGCAAAGCAGCCTCCCATTCTCGGCCTGATGCCATTTGCGAAAGAACCAGTCCAGCAACTCTACGTACTCACCAGCGCCCATGGCATGCTCGTTGCCCTCCAGCAGGGGGCTGAGCGCGGGGCGCGCGGACACCGCGGCTTTCATGACTTGGTCGCTGTCTTCGATCAAGGGAGCCGCCCCACCGCGGATACCGGAGTCGGCATAGGCTTGCATAGCTGCGTCGAGACCCTCCGGGGTGAGGCCATCCCCCATCCAGAGGTGGTCCAGGACTGCGGTGGTACCCGTCTTCAACATCTCCATGGCGCCAAGCATGGTGGCGAGATAGATCTCTCTGGGGGAGAAGCCTCCGACGAGAAATAGGTCCAGCAGCCACAGCTCGAGCGGCAGCTTCTCCTTGGTGGCCTTGGGGAAGTTCTCGGGCGAATGTGTGTGGGCGTTGACCAGCCCTGGGATAGCCAGCCTGTTCTTGCCGTCTACGACTCGATCTACCGCTTTCTCCGAGATGGCGCTTGGGGTGATCCGAGATATCTTATTGCCCTCAATGAGGATATTCTGGCCTGAGGCGTATCCATCGGGCTGGGTGTCATCAAGTACGGCGCAACCTTTGATGAGAATACTCAATCTAGGGCTCCCGTTGGTCGAAGTGGGCCTTGGTGGCCTGCTGGTACAGCGTGGACAGGTGATCGTCCAAGACATGTATCGTGCCAGGAATGGTTCGGTACTTCTTGGGTAACGTGAACTCCTCCTCCTCCGAGCGCATGCGGCGCAAGCGATCGAGGTCAACCTCGGCGTAGTTGATGCCCTCTGTGGTCAACCCAGCCACCTCGCCTTCCGGGCTGAAGACGTAGCTCATGCCCGCTTCCACGCCCCAGATATTCACGGAGGAGGCGGTGTAGATCGTATTCTCTGCCGCTCTT
>DATKVP010000317.1:0-4457 GCA_035530015.1 Anaerolineae bacterium
ACGGTGCAGGCCACGCAAGAGGAAGAGGTGGTCAGGCGGGTGCTCGTTCAGGAACTGGGCGAATTGGAGGGGGTGTCGCTGGCCAGCTTCGGTCTCGAGCGGGAGGGCGAGAGGCTGGAGCTTACAGTGACGGTCTATGCAAGGGAGGAGCTCCAGGAGGGGGCTGCGGATGGTCTCTGGACTGCTTTGGTCAGGGAGCTGAGGCAGCCGGTGAGCCTGCACCTGATAGCCATCCCTGTGTCTGAGGCCTCTATTCCTTAGGCCGCCGATGGTGAAAGGCAAGCCCACCCGAGGCCGCTGCCTGCGGCAAAGGGTGTTGAACGTAGCTGGCTGGGCTCTCTGTCGGGGAGCGCAAACAACAGGCGCCCACGATCGTCGTGGGCGCCTGAGGCGTCTGTGTTCGCTGAGTCGGGGAGAGGGCTACAGCTCCTTTCGCCAGATGCAGATGAAGTCCGCCTCGCGAAAAGCCATCTGCACGAGCTCCCAGCCTCGTTCACCATTCTCGTTGAGGATGTGAACAATGGCCTCCACGTAGGGGTTGGGGGCCTCATCGAAGAAGCACTGGCCCTCGACGTCACAATAGACGATTGTGGGACCGGCAGGGTCGGGAGGATGCCCCAGTTCCTCGCGGACCTTCAGCACTTCTCCCACTGGGTGAGTGGTGATCTGGTACTCCCACCGATCCATGGCCTATCTCCGAAATCGCTATTCCGGTTCCTGCTTCTCCCCGAACAACTTGCCGAAGGCCCGCATGAACTCGATTGGGATAGGGAAAATGATAGTCGAATTCTTCTCTACGGCTATCTCGGTCAGGGTCTGAAGATACCGCAGCTGGATGGCCGCGGGCTGGTCGGCCATAGTCCCGGCAGCTTTTCTCAGATTCTGGGCAGCCGCGACCTCGCCCTCGGCATGGATGATCTTGGCCCGCTTCTCGCGCTCCGCCTCGGCCTGCTTAGCCATGGCTCGCTTCATGGTCTCGGGCAGCTCCACATCCTTGACCTCGACGATGCTAACCTTGATGCCCCAGGGCTCGGTTTGCTGGTCTATGATCTTCTGGAGCTTCTCATTGATGGCCTCGCGATGGGTGAGCAGTTCATCCAGAGACGATTGACCCAAGACGCTTCGCAGAGTGGTCTGAGCGATTTGCCAGGTCGCTTTGCGGAAGTCTTCTACCTGGACGATGGCGTCGGAGGGGTCCACGACGCGGAAAAAGGCCACCGCGTTCACCTTGACGGTGACGTTGTCTTTGGTTATTGCCTCCTGAGAGGGGATTTCCAGTGTGACCACCCTCAGGTCAACCTTGACCATGCGGTCCACGATGGGGATGATGAAGAACAGGCCGGGTCCCCTGGCTCCCACGAGACGTCCCAGTCGGAAGATCACCCCTCGCTCGTACTCTTGCACGATCTTGACAGCCGAGCTCAGCAGCCCCATCAAGAGGATAACGACAATGAGGGCGCTGAAACCCAGTCCGGTGAGTAGTTCTAGTATTTGTGCCACAGCTCTTGCCTCCTTTTGTGTATTGGCGTGACGTTCCGCTCATCTCCGAGCGGATTCTTGGGCTACTCTTCGTACACGCAACTTGAAGCCATCGACCGCTAAGACCTCAACCTGGTCTCCCCTGGGCACCGTTTCTTCGCTCGTCACCGCCTGCCACAGTTCGCCCTTGAGGAATACAGTGCCAGCGGGGTCCAGGTCTGAGCGGGCAACTGCAAGCTGGCCAACGAGGCCTTCCATGCCTGTGGTGGGCGTGCGTTTGAGCGCTCCGAAGACTTTGGCGATGACGAAGGCGAAGAATATGCCCGTGGTGAGCCCTACCGCCACCACCAGAGTCAGGGAGACCTGAGCGAAGGGGGAGCTGAACAGGATCATGGAGCCCAGAATGAAGGATGAGACACCCAAGATGGTGAGGATGCCGTGAGTGGGGGCCTTCACGTCGGCGATGAGCAAGATGAAGGCCAGGACAACGAATATCAGGCCGGTCCAGTTCACGGAGAGTACGCCCAGAGAGAAGAGCGCCAAGACGAGGCAGATCGCACCCAGGACGCCCGACAAGTAGCCGCCTGGTTGGGACAACTCAAGGATGATAGCGTTCATCCCCAGGGTCAGGAGCAGGAAGGCGATGTTGGGGTCGGTGATGGTGTGCAGAAAGCCCTCAATGGCATTCATGGGGAGTTGGCTAACGGTCGCTCCCCGTGTGGCCAGACTAACCGTCTGATCCCTGACCATCACTTCCCGACCGTGCAGCATTTCCACGAGGGTTGTCAGGTCCGGGGCCACGAAGTCTATGACACCCAGTTCCAGCGCCTCTTTCTCCGTGATGGATGAACTCTCGCGTACCGCCTGCTCTGCCCAGGCGACGGCTTGGGGATCCCGAGGTTCGGCCAGGCCCTTGATCAGCGCCACCGCATCGTTGACCGATTTTGCCTCCGCCGCCTCGGACATCTCCTGGCCCGACATGTCCACAGGGTGAGCAGCGCCAATGCGGGTACTGGGAGCCATAGCTGCCAGGTGGGCCGCGAAGGTGAGGAAGGTTCCCGCAGAGGCGGCCTTGGCTCCTTGAGGCTGGACGTAGATGACGATGGGCAGTGTGGCTGCCTTCATACGCTGCACTATCTGTTCTGTGACCTGCACCGAGCCGCCCGGTGTGTCCAGCTCTATGATCAGGCAGGAGGAGCCATCCGCTTGCGCCGTCTCGATCCCGCGTTCAACGTAGCCAGCCACGATAGGGGTGATGGCGCCTTTGATGGTGAGCACATCGACGTGGGAGGTGCTCTCGGCCTGTGCTGCTGGTGTGGGAGAGAGTGCCAGCACGAGCATAAGGCCAAGGTAGTAGACCAGCGTTCTTATCTTGCGGCTTTCCATACTACTACCCCAGAGCACGGTCGGACGTGGGACGAGCATTACGAGACGGCGATGCCTCTACGACCATTATAAGCTACTGAGGCGGTTAATTCAAGTGTCGTCGGTGGAGCGAGTCGAGAGGCTGGGGAGGGTAAGTGTGATTCTGGTTCCCAGCCCGAGCACGCTCTCGGCCCCAATCTTCCCGCCGTGTGCCTGGACGATCTCGCGGACAATGGCCAAACCGAGCCCGGCGCCCCTGCCGCTCTTGCCCCGCGATTTGTCACTGCGATAGAAACGCTCGAAGATGCGGGACAAGTCTTCAGGAGGGATACCCTCACCCGTGTCGGAGACGGCGATTTCGGCCAGCAACACCGGCGGTTCGCCACGCTTGACTGTCTCCACGACCAGGGGCCTCGCGGATAGCGTGATTCGCCCACCGGACGGGGTGTGTTTGAGGGCGTTGTCGATGAGGTTGCTGACCACCTGCGCCAGTCGGTCTCGATCCCCGGCGACCACCAGCTCACCCTCGGAGTGCACCTCCAGTCTCACATCCGCCTGTTGAGCCCGCAGGGCCATCTTCTCCGCACAGTCCCTCAGCAGGGAAGGTAGCGCCACGGGTTCGCGAGCCATCACCACCTGGCCCGCCTCAATCCGTGCCAGGTCGAGCAGGTCGTCTACCAGGCGAGTCATACGATCCACTTCCTCATGTATCACTTGAGCGGCGCGGAGTCGAGAATCTTCGCTGGCGGCCGTACCATCCAGGATAGCCTGGGAGAACCCTTGAATGGAGGTGAGAGGAGTCTTGAGGTCGTGGGAGACGTTGGCTACGAAATCTCGTTGGGCCTGTCGTGAAGCCTCGACCTCACGGGCCATGGCGTTGAAACTGGTTGCCAGACGATGGATTTCTTCGGGAGACGTGATATCCAGTTGCTCCTCGTAATTGCCTCTCGAAATCTCCTCCGTGGCGGTAGTGATACGCCTCAGAGGTTTGGCGATGGAGCGGGCGATAAGGAAGGCGACGCCGGTGGATACCAGCAGGGCCACCACACCCGTAGCGACAACGCCGATGGAGATGTCGGCGAGCAGTGAGGCCAGCATCCGACGGGGCTGAGAGAGCAGCACCACGTACCACGTCTCTGATTCTGCTTCTGACTGGGCGCGGACACGGAGGCTGGTGGGTAGGGCCACGTAGTAGAACAGACCCTGGCGGGTTCTGAGGGCCCCCTGGGCGTACGGCCGGAGGAAAGCACTACGTTCTGCCGGTTTGAGAGAGATGTCCAGCTCGCGCCCCCACCAATCGTCCTCTGTGCTAGCCAGAACTGTGCCCTCACCAGTGACGATCAGAACAGAGTTGCCGTCCGTGCCGCCCCGCTGTTCCAGCGTGTCGACAATCTGCCCTGGGGTGAGGCCCTGCCCGCGGAGGCTGATCACCCGCAGCGTGATGGACAGCCCCTGCTCTGCCAGGCGCAGGTAGGTGAGCCGGGAAACCTGGGGGATGAGCAGGGCGGCGAGCACGATCCCCGTGACCGCGAGGCAAGTGACAATGATCAAGACGTAGGATCCGATGAGGCGCGAACGCAGGGTCGTGAACATGCTGCCTAGACCACCAGTTT
>DATKVP010000318.1:0-11112 GCA_035530015.1 Anaerolineae bacterium
CAGGACCCACCGGCAGTCTGACCGTAGCCCTATCCACCTACGCGGAGGACACTTTCCTTCCCTGGAACGGGGGTGTGGCACGCCAGACGTATATGGGTCTGATCTACGAATGGCTGTTCTACACGAATGTGGAAACGCTCGAGCCTGAACCTGGGCTGGCCCTGGACTGGGAGATGTCCCCTGATGGGATGACCTACACCTTCCATCTGCGCGAGGGTGTTCAGTTCCACGAGGGCTGGGGCGAAGTGACCGGCGAGGACGTCAAGTATAGCTGGGAGAGGATGATCGATGAGAACTCCATCGGCAGCCCTGCCGGCCAGTTGCGGGCGCTGATCGACGCCATCGAGGTCCCAGACCCTTATACCGTTGTCCTTCACCTTCAGAAACCGAACGCAGAGCTCATCCGAGGCCATATGACGGACTACAACGCGGGCGGGATGATCGTCTGCAAGGAGTACGTGGAGAGTGTCGGTGACGAAGAGGCAAACGCCCATCCCATCGGGACGGGTCCTTACACCCTCGCCGAGGAGCATCAGCAGGCGGGGCCCATTGTGCTTAAGACCATCGAAGGGGTCGAGAACCACTGGCGGGTGACGCCCGAGTTCGAGACTGTGACCTTCCTGCTCGTGCCGGAAGAGGCCACCAGAGTAGCGATGTTGCTGGCAGGGGAAGCGGACCTGGCTCCCGTCTCCTATGATTCCGTCGAATCGATCACAGGAGCGGGGCTCCATGTGGTTTCGATCCCCGGAAGCTGGGTGCCCTTGATCTGGTTCGGCGGCATTGTGGAAACTCAGCCCGAGCGCTATGTCCCTGATCAGCCATGGGCAGACGTGAGGGTCCGTCAGGCCTTGAACTACGCGGTGGATAGGGAGGCTATTGCTGAGAGCATCTTCCATGGCGAAGCGGTGCCAGCAGGTGCCCCCAATCCGGTTCCCGGATGGGTCGACATAGAGCCCTATCCGTATGATCCGGACAAGGCCAAGGACCTGCTGGCAGAGGCCGGGTATGCTGATGGCTTTCCGCTCACTCTCAAGACCCTCGTGGCCAACCCTGGCGCCGAGCTCCCCATCATTGGCGAGGCAGTAGCCCTCTACTGGGAGGAGATCGGCATCGATGTAACGATAGTCCCCACGGACTGGGGTTCGGTGCGAGATGAGCTGCTGGCTGGTCAGGCCAACAATTATCTCTTCACACAAAGGGGCCAGCCCTTCGCTGAACCCCTGGCACCCGCGACTATCTTCTTCCCACCTGATGGCGCATTCACGTCGTATGCCACGGAAGAGAGCTCTGCCCTGCTTAGCGCGATGATGACGGAGCTTGATGCTGACAAGAGGGAAGACCTGGCTCGCCAGTTTGGGCAGTTGCTGCATGACGACGCCGCCGGTCTCTTTCTGCTTAATGCCAACGAACCGTGGGGCGCCAGCGAGCAAGTGGGCACTTGGCCAACAATCCGTATGAGGCCGTTCAATATCGAATTCATAGAGCGACCTTAGCGCGAATGAGAGAACAGTCGGGGCCGGCCCGAGACCACCCAAGCGGTTGTGATCCGAGTCAGTGCGGCGGCATGATACATCGGGCCGGCCGGGAAAAGCGCCACCAGGAAGCTGACAGCTGTTGGTATCCAGGAGAGGAGGTATGACCGAAGGGCTGCTGATGTGATCATAATGGAAGCGGGCCCGGCCAGCCCGATATTGGCTAGCCGCAGGTAGCCGGTGAGCCAACCTGGGCATCGTCCGCTCGCTTCGAAGAACGGCGCAGGTGATGCCCCGAGATATCGTCGAGGTTGCGACGATCAAGAGACCCGGGAGGAAAAGAGATGAAACGCGCCAAATCTCTGTGGCCGACCTTGATGGCGGCCATGCTCATCGCAGTGCTGGTGTTGACTGCCTGTGGGACACCAGCACCCACCGCAGCTCCCACCACAGCGCCGCCTGAGGAGGAGCCTACCGCGGCACCTACAGAGGAGCCTACTCCCGCCCCTACGCCGACTCCGGCGGGGCCCCAGGGCAGCCTGACGGTGGCGCTGTCCACCCTGGAGGCGGAGACCTTCCTGCCCTGGAACGGAGGTGGGGGGCGCACACCATACCTGGAGTTGATCTATGAGTATCTGGTTTACGTGGATCCGGAGACGGAGCAGCCCATGCCCGGTCTGGCCACCAGTTGGGAGATGGCCGACGATGGCATGAACTGGACCTTCGAGATTCGCGAGGGCGTGCCCTTCCACGAGGGCTGGGGCGAGGTCACGGCGGAGGACGTCGCCTACTCCATACAGAAGATCATGTCCGAAGAATCGATCGCCGGTCCGGCAGGTTCCATGCGTAAGCTCATTGAGAGTGTGGAGGCGGTGGATACCTACACCGCGGTCATCCACATGCTCGCGCCCTTCCCCGAGCTTCTCCGCGGATACCTGACCGATGCTAACCAGACCTTGATCGTGTGCAAAGAGTATGTGGAGAGCGTGGGTGAGGAAGAGGCCAACCTCCATCCCATCGGGACTGGGGCCTACACTCTGGCCGAGGAGCACCAGCAGGCACAGCCCGTCGTGCTCAAGGTGGTGGAGGGTGCCGAGAACCACTGGAGGGTGACTCCGGAGTTTGAGACCATCACCTTGCTCAACGTGCCGGAAGAGGCCACCCGGGTGGCCATGCTGCTCGCGGGCGAGGTCGACCTGGCTCCCATCTCCTACGACTCCATCGAGACAATAGAGGCCGCGGAGGGCCTGCACATCGAGTCTGTGCCCAGAAACTGGTCTCCCCTGATCCGGTTCGGGGGCATCATGGATCCAGAGATAAGCCCTGACCTCTATGTTGCCGAGAACCCCTGGAACGACGTGAGGGTCCGCCAGGCGATGAACTACTCCGTCGACAAGGAGGCCATCGCCGAGGAGATCTTCCACGGTCAAGCCGAACCGGGAGGGTCTTCCATGCCGGTTCCTCCGTTCTTTGACCTGGAACCATACCCCTATGATCCGGAGAAGGCCAAGGATCTGCTGGCCGAGGCTGGTTATGCGGACGGCTTCCCCATCACTCTCAAGACCTTTACCACCAATCCGGGAGCGGAGTTGCCCCTGATCGGAGAGGCTGTTGCCCTCTACTGGGAGGCGATAGGCCTCGATGTCACCATCAACCAGACGGACTGGGGTACCGTTCGAGGGGAATGGACAGGCGGTCAGGCCACGACGTTTGTGTGGACCCATAGAGGTTTGGCCTTCGGTGATCCTCTGACGGCGCTCAACACCGACTTTGGGTTGAACCCCTTCACCACGTACGCCACTGCGGACACTATGGCCATGCTGGCCGAGCTAGGCGAGGAGTTTGATGTCGAAGCAAGAGAGCAACTCGCCTTTGATATGGCCACGTACGTGCGCGACAATGCCACTGGCGTCTTCCTGGTATTCGCCAATGAGCCCTACGGGGCCAGCGAACAGGTAGGTGAGTGGCCGACTATACGTACAAGGCCGCAGAATATCGATTTGATCACCCGCCCATAGCTGTAAGCTAGTGGGCCCAACGCAGGTGCGAGGATCAGGCCTCTGAGGTTCTGCCGAAAACCGGTTCGTCGGCGTGCGTAGAGGGTCCGACGGGCTACGCTGGTTGGCAAAGCGTGTGGCCAGAGGCCTGGCCTCTTCCTGCACTGCGAGGGCGCGTACTAGCTCCGCTTGTGTGGTCGATTGTCGGGCAAGTAGGTATACTCGATTTGCCGGTCTAGAGTGATTCTGCCCCGAGCCCTCAGCCCAGGTACGGGCCAAGGCGAGGCAATCATCTAGAAGGGTAGCGCAAAGCGCCGGTCGGCACTAGTTGAGACGAATAAGCCATGCAACGATTCATTGTCAGGCGGCTGCTTCAGGGACTGGTCACGCTGTTCTTGGTCAGCATCATCGTCTTCATCCTGGGGAGATTGACCGGAGACCCGGTCGCCTTGCTGCTGAGCGAGTTCAGCACCTTCGAAGACAAGGAAAGGTTGGCCCGCCAGCTGGGTCTAGACAAGCCCCTTGTGGAACAGTACGCTATCTTTGTCTGGAATGCTGTTAGAGGGGACCTGGGGAGATCGATCAGGGGCGACCATGCTCCGGCGCTAAAACTCGTTCTAGACAGGTTTCCAGCCACGCTGCAGTTGGCCACCATATCCACTGCGCTGAGCTTTCTCATCGGACTCCCCCTGGGGGTCCTGGCGGCTCTGAAACGGGGATCGGTTGTGGACACGCTCTCCCGAGTTCTTGCGCTACTGGGGCAAGCGACGCCGGTCTTCTGGCTGGGCATCGTGGCCATGTATGCCTTCAGCGTTCGACTGGGTTGGCTGCCGACGTCGGGATACGGAAAGCCGGAGCAGTTTGTGCTTCCCGTGTTCGCCCTGGGCGCCTTCATGGTAGCCGCCTTCCTTCGCCTGACGCGTTCTGGCATGATGGAAGCCCTCGACAGCGAGTATGTCAAACTGGCGCGCATAAAGGGACTGTCGGAGACGACAGTAGTATGGAAGCACGCTCTGCGGAACAGCCTGATACCCGTGATCACTTACCTGGGCACCGTGTTTGGACGTATGGTAACCGGAACGGTGGTAGTAGAGACGGTCTTCGCCTGGCCCGGGGTGGGGCGGCTAGCGTACGATGCGGTCATGTTACGTGACTTCCCTGTGTTGCAGGCGGTGGTCCTGTTCATGGCCAGCGCGTTCTTGGTGATCAATCTGGTGGTCGATATCCTGTATGCATACGTCGATCCGCGCATTAGGTACTCCTAGCTCCTGGCGGTTCGGGGCTGGGCCAGCAGCTCACCATCTACGACCACAGAATGAGTGCCTCGACAGGCTTGTCGGCTCTATGTTACTAGGGGTGGCTACATGAGGCTTGGTCTATCCTCCATAGTGACGAGCATCATAGGTCTGGCGATCATTGGGCTGTTGGTGCTTGTGGTGGTGTTTGCTCCGTTCATCGCACCCTATGACCCGACGAAGGGTGCTTTGGGCGACCGCCTGACCCCGCCTGCCTGGCAGGAGGGAGGCAGCAGCGCGCATTTACTGGGAACCGACTTGCTCGGCAGGGACACTCTCAGCAGGCTAATCTACGGAGCAAGGACCTCGCTGGCGGTGGCTGTGCTGGCCATCCTCGTCTCAGGCATCGTGGGGTCTTTGCTCGGCGCAATCGCAGGCTACCTTGGCGGCTGGATCAACACGATAATCATGCGGGCGGTGGACCTGGCCTTCTCGTTCCCCGCGATTCTGCTGGCCATGGTGCTTGCGGTGGTGGTTGGGCCAAGCTTCTTAAACATTATCTTCGTAATCAGCCTGGTGCTCTGGGCAGAGTACGCTCGGATGGCCAGGGGCGAGACGCTGAGAGTGCGAGAAATGGACTACGTCGCCCTGGCCCAGGTTGCCGGAGTCTCCAGGGGACGCATCCTGGTGCGCCACATATTGCCCAACGTGGCCAGTCCCCTGATTGTTCTGGCTACGCTGCAGGTCGGCATCGTGATCATCATGGAGTCTTCCTTGAGTTTCCTGGGGGTGGGCGTGCCTCCCCCCACGCCTGCCTGGGGCTCCATGATCGCCGAAGGCAGGTCCTACGTTGTGACGGCGTGGTGGTTGTCCATGGTCCCGGGAGTGGCCATCGTAGCCACAGTGCTTTCCTTCAACCTCCTGGGAGATACCCTCACGGAGCTGATTAATCCCTCGCTTCAGGCGTGATGCCCAAGGGCTTCTGAGGCAGTGAACTCTTTTTTGATGACATGAGGAAGTCTGCAGGAAGTGGATAGAAGCAACGTCGCAGGTGTGCCGCCAGTACTGGAAACGAAGGCAATAAAGAAACACTTTCCGGTCACGAAGGGGCTGTTGTTGTCCAAGACCGTGGCTTGGGTGAAAGCAGTGGACGGTGTGGATCTTTCCGTCATGCTGGGCGAGACCTTGGGGCTGGTGGGCGAGTCCGGCTGCGGGAAGACGACCATAGCCAGGCTCATCTTGTTGCTGGAGAGCCTGACGGATGGCCAGATCCTGTTTGAGGGGCAGGACTTGACCGAGTTCACGGGGCAAGATCTCGCCCGCTACCGGCGATCCGTACAGGTGGTCTTCCAGAACCCCTTCTCCTCTCTCAATCCCAGGATGCAGGTGGGCGGGATCGTAGCGGAGCCGCTGGTGGCGAACAAGACCTGCGACAGGAAAGAGACCAGGCGGCGAGTAATTGCTGCGCTGGAGGCGGTGGGGCTGGATGCCAGCGCCGCCAAGGAATACCCGGCCGAGTTCAGTGGAGGGCAGAGGCAGAGGATAGCCATCGCCCGAGCACTGGCCTGCGATCCCAAGCTAATCATTCTGGACGAGCCGGTGTCTTCTCAGGATGTCTCTATTCGCGCTCAACTACTGAATCTCCTCAGAGACTTGCAGAAGGAGATGGGTCTTAGTTTCCTCTTCATAGCCCACGACCTGGCGACCGTCAGATACATGAGTCACCGAATCAGTGTGATGTATCTGGGGAAGATTGTGGAGAGCGCTCCATGCGATGAACTGTGTACGGCGCCACTGCACCCTTATACTCAAGCACTCTTCGCCGCAAGTTTGCCGGATAGACCCGACGCAGAGCATGCCAAGAGTGTGGTATCCGGTGAGGTGCCCAGCCCCATCGATCCGCCCAGCGGCTGCCGTTTCCACCCCCGGTGCCCCGACGCCCAGGAAGGTTGCTCCCGGACTGAACCTACCCTCGTGGAGGTAAGTCCGGGGCACTCTATCGCTTGCCTGAGTTATGGATAATGGTCACAACACCTTTGGGCGCGGTTGCTTTCGGCTCGACGGCGGCTGGTCCACCGGGCGAGAGTATCTACGGATCCATCACACGACCACTGGCTGGAGCGCAGGCGCCTGTAGACAGCGTTGCGAGGAGAGGTTTCCGGAGTGGGATGGAACTGAAGGCCAACACTGTGCCAGGGGGATATCGGCACGCGTTGGTTTGAGAAGGGTGAAGTGCTGAGATGGGTGACAGGCTACTAGAGGTCCGGGATCTCAAGACCTACTTTCCGAGGAAGGGCTCGGTGGTCAAGGCCGTCGACGGCGTGAGCTTTCACGTTGACGACAACGAGACCCTCGGTCTTGTCGGGGAGTCGGGATGCGGCAAGACTATGTCCTGCCTGTCCATTCTGCGGCTAGTGCCCAGGCCTGGTCGCATTGTCAGTGGGAAGATACTGCTTGAGGGGGAGGATCTCTTGCGCAAGAGCGACAGGGAGATGCGCAAGGTCCGCGGCGAGAAGATCTCCATGATCCTTCAGGATCCGATGACCTCCCTGAACCCTGTGTTCACGGTGGGAGACCAAATAGAGGAATCCCTCTCTACCCACCTGAAGCTGAAGGGGGCTGCCCTCAAGGAGAGGGTGGTGGAGATGTTGAGGCAGGTAAACATCTCCTCACCCGAGACGCGGGTCGCTGACTATCCGCACCAAATGAGCGGCGGCATGAAGCAGAGGGTTGTTGGCGCTATATCCATCTCTTGTCGACCACGCTTGCTTATCGCCGATGAGCCCACGACCTCTCTTGACGTGACCATCCAGGCTCAGTATCTGGAGCTCCTCAGGAATCTCCAGCGCGAATTGGGCATGTCGCTCATCTTCATCACCCACGATTTTGGCATCGTAGCCAACATGTGTGATCGCGTCTCGGTGATGTACGCGGCGCAAATAGTTGAGAACGCGCCAGTATGGGACATCTTCTACAAACCAGCCCACCACTATACGGCTTCTCTCCTGAGGGCTGTGCCCAAGCTGGAGACCAAGGTAGACAGCCTGGTCTCCATCCCCGGTCAGCCCCCTCGCCTCGATCGCGTCCCGGATGGATGCAGGTTCGCACCTCGTTGTGCGCAGTCGCAGGAAAAGTGCACGCAAGATGAGCCTCCTCTGGTGGCGCTGGAGGATGGTCACGATGTCAAGTGCTGGTATCCCCTCAATGGATGAGGACCGGAACTATGAACGAATCGCTACTCTTGGCGCGCAATATAACTGACATCAGTTACGACGACTTGCCAGGCCCGGCTATCGATGCCGCCAAGAAGAGCTTCTTGGACGCGCTGGGCGTCACCCTGGCCGCGAGCACCCTTGGCGAGGGGTGTCGGGCCTTCGTCGACCTGGCGCTGGCGATGGGAGGTGTCCAGGAGAGTACGATTCTGGGCTTTGGGTCCAAGGTGCCGGCCCCCATGGCGGCCTTTGCCAACGGTTCCCTGGCCCATGCGCTGGATTTCGAGGATGTTCACGACAGCGCTCCGGTACATCCCAACGCCGCCACCGTGCCTGCGGCCCTGGCAGTTGCCGAGTCCATCGGCGGCGTGAGCGGCAGGCGGTTCCTGACGGCCATGGTCCTGGGGAGTGATCTGGTCTGCAGGTTGGGACTCGCCTTCAACGAGAACCCGCTGGAGAGCGGTTGGTACATCCCTCCGATTCTAGGGGCATTTGGGGCGACAGCCGCTGCGGGCAGGCTGTTAGGTCTGGATGCAGAGCGCCTGGTGGATGCCTTCTCACTAACCCTCTGTCAGGCCACGTGCAGTGCAGAACTGACCCAGAGTCCCCACTCAGTGGTGAGGTCAGTACGGGATGCTTTCTCCGCCAAGGCGGGTGTTCTGTCCGCGCTACTGGCCGAGCGCGGTGTGACCGGCTTTGACCACCCCCTTGAGGGCGTGGCAGGCCTCTTCAGCCTGTACTCAAAAGGCAACTACGATCCGGCAGCACTGACCGACGAACTGGGCCGGACGTTCGAGGGTGCCAACGTTAGTTTCAAGCCCTGGCCCAGTTGCCGGGGCACTCATTCCTACATAGACGCGGTCTTCCAGATCTTGGAGGCGAATGGCTTGGACCCGTCTGAGACAGAGGGAATCAAGATCGTCGTCAGCCCTGTGAACAAGATGCTCTGTGAGCCTCAAGAAAGCAAGAGGAACCCAGCGACGGCCATAGATGCGAAGTTCAGTCTACCCTTTGTTTTAGCCACGGCCTTGCTCCGCCGAGGAGTCACACTGGGTGATTTCACTCCGCAGGCCTTGGCCGACCAGGATGTCCTTGCGATGGCCCGTAAGGTCATGTGCGAGGTCGACCCCGAAATGACCCTGAAGAAGTCGGTGCAGGGCTTCGTGCAGATAGAGACGAAGGACGGCCTTCTGTCCAGGGCGGTGGAGTGGCCTTATGGCCACCCTCAGAATCCGATCAGTCAGGAGGCGCTGGTTGCGAAGTTCAAAGACTGTGCGCGACATGCCGCCTCGGCAATCCCCGAGAGCAGACTGCACAAAGTAGTAGATCTCATCTGGAACCTGGATCAAGTTGACGATGTCTGCGAGATTACGGAGTTCTTATAGGTGATCGCTGGCTCATCCGCGAGGACGGAAGACTCAGCGGGCAAGCCGAGGTCCTAGGTGGACATGGTGCGATGCCTGCAAGGGCAAGGTGGAATGTGCAGGAAACCCCTGCTGCTGGAGTGGACAAGATGAAGACACTCAAAGAGATGCTCAATGAGAATGCTCGAAGATACGCGGACAAGACTGCCCTTGTCTCGGAGAACAGAAGCTACACCTTCGAGCAGGTCAATCGCAGGATCAACGGCCTAGCCAACGGCCTGACTGATCTGGGGGTGCAAAAAGGAGACAGGGTAGGGATACTGGCCTACAACTGCCCCCAGTACTTCGAGGTTTTCGGTTTGGCCAAGGCCGGCATGGTCTGCGTGCCGCTGAACTTCAGGTCCGCTGGCAGGGAGCTGGCCTACCTGATCAACAACTCCGGACTCAACACCCTGATTCTGGAGAGCGATTTCGTGGATGTGGTCAAGTCTATTCGCCATCAACTTGCGGAGGTCAGGAATCTCATCTGCCTCGACGCAGAGGTGGAGGGCATGGCGAACTATGAGGAGTTGATAGCCAGTGCTCCTGGCGGGGAACCAGTGGACGAGGTCGCTGCGGACGATCCGGCAGCTCTGTATTATACGAGTGGCACGACTGGATTTCCCAAGGGCGCTACACACACGCATAAGAGTCTCCTGGCGGAGATCGCGATTCACCGCGACAGCTTCCGCCGTGACGACGTGGTCCTGTGTGTGATGCCTTTCTTTCACGTTGGCGGCTCTGCGGCCCACTTGTTCCCGGCCTATACCTACGGCGCTACGAGCGTGATCCAACAGACCTTCGATGAGACTGAGGTACTGGAGGCCATAGAGAAACACAAGATCACCTACGTTGGTTTGGTGCCGGCGATGATCATACGGTTGCTGGAGCACCCCAGTCTGGATCAATACGACCTCAGTAGCCTGCGCACAATCATGTATGTTGGAGCTCCTATGCCGGTGGACGCGTTGAAGAGGGGCCTAGCGCGTTTTGGCAACGTCTTCATCCAATTGTTCGGGCAGACCGAGACGCTCAACGTGGCTCTGCTGGCGAGAGAAGAACACACGGTGTCGGGCTCAGAGAGGGAGCGCAGGAGGTTGGGGTCCGCGGGTAAGCCACTGGGGATCGGCGAAGTGAGAATCGTCGATCATCTAGGGCACGACGTTCCTCAGGGGGAGGCCGGAGAGATCTTGGCCCGCAGCGACAGAATGATGATTGGCTACTGGGGCAAGCCTCAGGAGACAGCAGAGACCATAACGGGCGGGTGGCTGCACACCGGCGATGTGGGCAGAATGGATGAGGATGGCTACATCTATCTGGTGGACAGGAAGAAGGACATGATCATCAGCGGAGGAGAGAACATCTACTCCCGCGAGGTGGAGGAGGTCCTGTACACGCACCCTGCTATCCTGGAGGCGGCGGTGGTGGGGGTCCCCGACGAGAAGTGGGGCGAATCTGTCAAGGCAGTGGTCGTGCTGAAAGAAGGAGCCACAGCCTGCGAGGAAGAGATCATCGACTTCTGCAAGGAGTATCTGGCCGGCTACAAGAAGCCGAGATCGGTGGAGTTCCGAGACAGCCTGCCCAAGACCGGCAGCGGCAAGATCAAGAAGGGCGAGATCAGGGAGGAGTACTGGAAAGGCCAAGAAAGGAAGATCCACTGAACGTCGCTCTTGGGGCGACCACACGGTGGGCCGGGGAGTATTCACGGACATGACATATGCCGGTGATGTGACTGGAGTCGTGTTCAATATCCAGCGCTATTCGATCCACGATGGGCCGGGGATTCGTACCAC
>DATKVP010000319.1:0-8237 GCA_035530015.1 Anaerolineae bacterium
CACGATCGAGGAGTGCCGATGTAAGGCAGGCTGCCCTTCTTGCATCCACAGTCCAAAGTGTGGCAACAACAACGAGCCTCTTGACAAAGCCGCCGCCTTGGTCATTCTGAAGGCCCTGCTGGCGGCCAAGAGCACAGCCGGGGCCTCAGCCTGACTGGGCTGCGCAGCGATCCAACGCTCCGGCGCCCCAACGTAAACCTCAGCCACCTACGTTGAGCCGTCCTCCCGGCGAGTATGCGAACGCTGTCTTCTCAGAATCGACCTCAGACCGCGCAGCTCCTCGGAGCGAGTGGCCAGGGAGACTATCAAGAAGACGACACCTCCGAAAAGCACTCCCCCGCCTGCTCTCAGAGCCACGTGGCTTGCTCCGCTCGTGGCTGTATACCAGAGGATGGCAAGCCCCATGACGGTGGCGGCAAGCCCTGTTTTCACCGCGCATCGCATGAGTGCCCGGCCGTCAAAGCCACCCAGCCGGCCACGGATGACCACCAGCAGGACCACTATCTCAAGAATAGTGGCCAGAGAGTTGGCGAGGGCCAGGCCTCCATGCTGCAGAGGTGCGATCAGCGCCAAGCTGAAAATTATGTTAAGTAGCATCGCTCCCGCGCCTATCGCCACCGGGGTACGCGTATCGTGCATGGAGTAGAAACCCCTGGTGAGGATTTCCAGGGCGGAGTGGGCTACCAGTCCCAGGGCATAGAATTGTAGTGCCCAGGCGACGGCGTGGGTGGAGGAGGGATCGAATCTACCCCGCTGCAGAAGAAGCTGGGTGAGCGGTTCTCGCAGGACGATCAAGGCTACGGTGGAGGGAATGGAAACGAACAGTATCAAGCGAAGGGTCTCGGTGAGCGTGGCTCGAAGCTCGTCGGTTCTCCCTGTGGCAGCCAGTTCGGAAAAGATAGGGAAGGCTGCGGTGGCGATGCCCATGGCGAATATGCCCTGCGGTAGCATCATCATCAGCCACGCATAGTTCAGGGCCGCCAGACTTCCTTCGACGAGCGTGGAGGCCAGGAACGTGTTCACCATGAAGTTGATTTGCATCGTGGCCAGACCTAGCATCCGGGGTAGCATGAGACGCCCAACTTCCCGGACACCTGCGTGGTAGACGTCGATCACCGGGCTGTACGACATACGCTGGCGCACCAGCTGGGGGATCTGGATAGCCAGGTGCATGAAGGAACCGGCAACAACGCCTACCGCCAGGCCGTGTATTCCCATCGTGGGAGCAAGAAGGACCGCGCCGCCGATGATGCAGAGGTTATAGACCGCAGGTGCCAGGGCAGGCAGGAGGAAATGCTGTCGGGAGTTGAGGATACCCATGATGACGCCGCTGAGGCCGAATACTACGGGCGACACCAGCATGATCCGCATCAGTTGTACGGTCAGCGCCTGCTCGTCGGCTGTGAAGCCCGGCACCACCACGGTCGTCACCAGCCACGGAGCCAGGAGTCCTGCCAGAACGGCGCACGCGGTGAGGACCACCAGCACGAGGTTCATGATGGAACTGGCGAGACGCCATGCCTCCCTCTCGCGACCGCGTGCTAGATAGGTGGTGAAGGTAGGGATGAACGCGGAGCCCAGCGCGCCACCCGCAATCAGCTGGAAGATCAGATCTGGGATGCGGAAGGCCGCCAGGTATGCGTCTAGCTCGCGCGTTGTCCCGAACTCACTCCCGATGATTATCTCCCGACCGAGTCCCAGGGCTCGACTCAGGATGAAAGCTCCGATCACCAGAGTGGCCGCTCGCGCGAGTCTGATCCTGCGTTCCTCATCCATAGATTGCTCTCACCGAACTCGCAGATAGAGGAGGAAGCGGATTCCGGGTGGAGGCTCGTTCCTTGGCATTGCGCCTCTCATCGAGTTGTGCTAGAGTTTGGTGTGGTCGCGCCCGTGAATGATTCCATTGGAGATCAGTCCCCGGACAAGGCCTCACCTGACGCCCGGAGCCTTGTTGAAAGGGGCATACTCACCGTTCCTGCCCTCGACTTCTTGGAGCTTTGCCTCGCCTCCAGGCTGAATTTGGCTGTCTCCGGACCCTCCAAGAGTGGGAAGAGAGCGCTTCTCCATAGCCTCGTCTCCTATATGGCTGGCGATGGGCAGATCCTGGCCGTCCAGAATCCTGACGAACCTTCGCTGGAACGTTTGGGAATCACCTCTCTTAGAGCCCATCTGGAATCCGACGACGGCAGCCCCAGCATCAGCCGACATTATCTTCTCAGCCTGGTGCCCAAGATGCATCCGACGGGACTGCTTCTCGATCGAGTCGAGGGCGCGGAGGCTGTGCCTCTGATACGGCTCCTCCTCGCGATGGACGGTGTCATGTTCTCCATCGTCGCTGAATCCCCTGAAGATGCGCTTCTCACTCTGGAGAACCTAGCTCACGTTCACGGAGAGGGCGCAGAGCCTGGGTTGGCCAGACGCATTCTGTCGACTGCTCTCCAATTGATCGTTCAATTGGGCACGGTGCGGGATGGTAGTACCGTGGTGGTCAGCCTGACGGAAGTGGCCGAGGCAGAGGAGGGCTGCCACGTACTCCGTGACATCTTTGCATACCGAGACGCGGAACTCCTAGACAACGAGGAGACCGGGCACGAGGATCGTCTCCGTCCGACGGGCGTGAAACCGCTGTTTCTGGACAGAATAGAGACTCTGGGGATTCCGGTACCAGAGCACATCTTTCCCTAACCCCGATGCAAAAAAGGGAGCCACTGCTCGTCAATCAGTCAACGGTGCGGCTCCCTCCCACAGGACCTTGTTCTCTACTCAAGGATAGGTCTTACACCATAGTGAGTCCGCATCTGCTGCCCCAGGAGGACTCGCAGTAGCGTCTCGGGATCGCTCTTGCCCATTCTCTCATGAATCTCCGCCACCGACATAGGGGTGTCACCGTCGGCCACCAGAATACGGAAGACTGCTGTGGCCACAGGCGTAGCACGAGTCACATAACCGTCTTTGCGACTGCAGCACTCACGAAGGCAGTACCTGAGGCCGTCCACGACGGTAACCTCTCCCGTGCTGTGATCCACCCAATCGATGTCTTGAGAATCTGAGTAGTCCTCGAATCTGGCGCTGCATTCGCTGCACAGCTGGTCGCGGATGAGCACCCGAATATCCCGACCTCGATCACTCCACCAGTTGTAGTCCACGCGGAACCTGGTGTTGATGTCCGGACGCACAAACTTCGTCACCAGTGCCTCCTCTTTAACCCTTCGGACCGTGTGAGTCCAAGATGGCTTCGTCCCACGTCAACCTGACCCTGTTGCCCTGCACGTCGCTCCTTCCGGGGTCATGCACGTAGTAGCCGTCTTCGTCAATGTAGAAGCAAGGATATGCTTCCTGCTCGAAGATGGCTTCCAGGATCGTGGCGGGTAGAGGCCGCTCGATATTGGCAGCTACGTAGAGGTCGGTGAAACTTGCCCGGTACACTATGCCAAGTCCGCGCAAGAGCTTCTCGCCGACGCGCTGAAAGGCGGTCTTCAGCAGCAGTGAGGTCACTCGCCTGTCGTTCTCGTTCAGCAGGCTCAGTGCCTCAAGGGCGCTGAAGCGAGATCTGGGTAGGCTCATCTCTTCGTCCAATTGGCATCTGAGGCTTAGCCTGCGGAAAACAGGTTGTCCCCCCTCTTCGTAGTCCAGCATCTCCATCTTCGTGGCTGGTCCGGAGAGATAGTCAAGCTCGTACACGCCGTCGGTTTCCGAAGAAGGGGTGCGCCGTACCCGTATCGTGGCTCCGGGAGCAAGTTCACGTGTATCGAAGAAATTCCTAAGTTCTCCACTTCCCCACCACCCGAACTGGCGCTCCGACGGATAGTGCACGACCACGGGGAAGCGCTCAAATCCCGATGCCGGATTCAAGTGCAATCTCGTGCAAGATTGATCTTCGAGGAGCGGCTCAGGGACCAGGTCCCTGGCACCGGCATCGTACGGTAGGTGGCCCCAATACCAGTCATAGAAAGTCAGGACGTGAGACCATTCTCCCATCTTGGGAGGAGGCCCGCGTTCGAGATCGCCGTCTGAGACTATCTCTACCACATCGTCCAAAAGGTTGTTTAAGGAGATGTCCCGAGGACCCTGCCCGAAGCGCAGACTCTTCGAATCTGCCACTCTGGGCAAGCACCAATCCGTTGTCGACATGGTCCCCGCAAACTTGAACCTCTGCTGCTTGTCCGAAGCCAGGGCGTGATTGAGAGAAAACAACTGCACGGCCTGACTGGTCTCGGCGGGCATCTCCAGTACATCCAGTATTTCCTGGGCGCTCGAGAACCCAGCTGCGAGATCCAAGACCGCTTCTGCCAGGTTGAGGTGCCCCTCCTTTACAGGCAGCAGGAAACCCTTGAGGAACCATTCCTCGCCGAACTCCACGAACTCTGGGCTCTCGCGCAGACCCGCGAGCACTGCCGGTGTCACGTAGCGCCCGTATCTCTCGAATAGAGTTGTGGCTACGGCGTCCAGATCGTCCAGACTCACGTCTTCATCCTGATCTACCTGAATGATGTTCAGCGCGTGGGGATGAGAGAGACTGGAGGCGAACTCCTTCATCTCACCGTCTCCTTGCATCCTCACCTGGATGATCTCAAAAGGTGCGTAGTTGGGGTGCCGCCCTGGGCGTACGCCCACTACAGCGCCGATCGCATCTTCCAAGGCTGAGAACACAAGATGATCGCCCTCTGCGTAGGCCTCCCGGGGCTGGTAGACTCGACCCTTTGCCTCTCTGTCTTCCCAGACGGCTTTCTCGTTCTTGACGCGCCTCTCCAACAGCCGTCTCGTAAGACCCTCGACTGTCAGGGGAGCTTCCTCCTCGATCAGGAGTTCCGACAGATACTCCAGGTCTCCATCAACTAACTCGAAATCCTGCCAGTATCTCAATGTGAGGGTATCGAGTTGCATGTCGTTCATGACTGTCCAGCGCCTCCGGGGACTCAACGCTCTGTAACCTTGTAGATTATACCATCCTCTTGGATCGATGTAAAGCTGGACAATCAACTCCAAAGGGTGTATGATTATCGTGTCGACAGAACAGCCGAAAGGAGTATAGGGGTTGCCAGTAACAGAGTCTGCCAAGAAGAGACTAAGACAGAACGAGAGAAGGAGAGTACGTAACCGGGTGTACCGTTCTCGCGCTCGTACCTACGTCAAGCGCACGAACGAGCTCATCGGTGAAGGGAATTGGGATGAAGCGACTCTGGTCGCGAAACTGGCTGCGGGTGCGCTAGACAAGGCCGCCCAGAAGGGCGTGGTGCACAAGAAGAACGCAGCTCGCAGGAAGGCAAGGCTCTACAGGCGCCTGCATCGGGCGAGTTCCGAGACGGGGGAATAGGCGCGACTGACGCTTCCCTGCAACTCAGGTCTATTTGGTGAAGGGCATCGCTGGTTTGAAGGCGATGTCTTTTGCTTTGTGAGGCGGAAGACGGGTAGGTCGCCCGACCTATCCCAGGTGTCACCACAGGAGGGAACATGATGTCCATGCAGGAGAACGGCTTGGACGTGCGCTTCATCCCCAACTCTCTGACCCCACAGGTGTACCGAAGATGCTCATCGGGGAAATGACCTGAGGCGGAACGTAGAATCAGTACCAGTACAGGGTGCGCCCCTCGCTCTGACGGCTGATGGGCACACTATCGAGGGCACCCTCACCCTCGGTCTCGACCAGGCGTACGACGACAACCCGCCACTCGAGGAGGTGCGACTCAGCGTCGGCTGGCGGCCGCAACTCCAGGGGCACGCGGTATGAGTTGGCCTTGGTGAATTCCGCAGCCCCCTCTCCTTCTGCTCCCTCGATGGCCGCGGATCGAATCGAGATTGAGTACCATTCGTCCTCGCCAAGCAAGCCCACGGATAGCCAGTTCAGCAGAATCGGCAGATCAGCCTCTTCCTGACGGAATACCCATGCGTCTGGTGGTCCGAGCAGAGCGGGAGCGGGGAAGGTAAGATTTGAGGCAATCGTGGGCGTGGGAGGCCCCCCGATCCCTGGCGTTTCCGTGGAAGAGACGCGCCCAGGTATTTGCAGAGTCTGCCCCTCGCGTATCGAATCTGGATTGCTTATCCCGTTGGCCTCCATGAGATCGTCCAGAGCCACGTTGAAGCGGCTGGCGATCTCCGACAGGCTGTCTCCTGCCTGCACCACATAGGTCATCGTCTCTGGCTGCGGTATGGAGCCGGACACAGGCGTCTCTGAGACCTGCGGATTGGCATCCGGCGAGGGCGTTTCCACCGGGATGAGCAACTCCTGGCCAACCTGTATCATGTTGTCAGGGAGATCATTGGCTGCCATGATCGCTTCCACCGGGACGCCAAACTGTGCCGCGACGAGGCTCAGGGTATCACCGCTGCGCACGATGTAGGTGGTGACCTGCGGAGTGGCGGTCTCGGTGGGAGCCGCGGTGGGAGTGGACGTTGCCGTAGGAGTGAAAGTGGGAGTGGCTGTGAGAGTCGGGCTGGGCGTGGGAGTGTAGTAGGTGCCGAACTGTAGAACTCTCCACGGCTTGACGAACCACACCGCCACCAGCAACACAACCGCCGCCGCAGCGCCGAGCAGAGGCGCCGGGGGAACCATCGACACAGACACCTTGGGGAGGAAGGTTCTCCCCCCCTGGAGGGGTGCGCCACACATCAAACAGGTCTTCGCCCCCTCGGCGACCCTGGCCCTGCATTCGGGGCAGCGCCGCACAAGCTGCTTGACCTGTACGCGGTAACCACAAGCGGGACATCTCCCGCGGCCTCCCCTGAAGCTGGCGCCGCAGTTAGGACACTTCACGGTTGGTATCTCCCTCAGAGACTTATCTGTGACAAACAGCGACATTATACCAGACCCCCTGTCCACTGGCAACAAGGCAATGGTTGACTATGAGGGACAACGTGCGTACAATACCAGGCGCATTTTGTCCAAAGGAGGGGGACGATGCCCATTGAGGCAGTAGTCATTGGACGGGACCTAGCACTAATTCTGCTCATCGCCGAGGCTTTCGTGTTCGCGCTGCCTTTTGTGATCATCCCCTTCTACGCTATCAGGTACCTGCGACGCTTCAAGCCCCCAGTCCGGTCAACTCTCCGCCAGATACGACAGACAACCGAGGAGGCAGAGAAGGCGACGAAGCTAGTCTCGTCTATGGCCGTGCAGCCTTTCCTATGGGTGGCCGCAGCCACGGAAGGGCTCAAGGGGGGTCTGCGCTATCTGGCGAAACGGAGGTGAGAGGTGGAGAGAAGGAGCTGGAGCCCGGGCATTCTGGTGGGAATCGTGCTCGGAGCCTCTCTGGGCGCACTGGCAGTTGTCGCCCTTCTTCGCCGTTGGAGGCGAGGAACCGAACTACGCCTGACGGATATCCCCTGGCGGGACGTGATCAGCTTGGTTGGTCCGATCGTCGTGCTGGTACGCCGTCTCGTTGAGCTGAGCAGGAAAGAGTTGGTCGACCGTGACGCGCTATGAGGAAGCTCAGTTCCGAGTCATGGGTGATCATCGTAGTCGCGCTGGCCATCCTGAACTTCTTCGTCTTCGGAATCTTCATTGTACTGGTGGTCATTACGGTACCTCCGGGCGGCCCGCTCAGGATAGCGGCGGTCGACACCGCTCAGCCGTCCGCCTCAGCGGAGACCACCGCCGTGCCTTCGCCTACTTTAGGCATGGTACCTACCTTCACTCCTATGCCCATCACCCCGACTCCGCTGGTGGAGGGCACGCCTACTATACTGGAAACGGTGACTCGCTCCCCGCTGCCTGCACACACGCCCACCGCCTCGGCGACCTGGACACACAGCCCCACCCCGACAAGCACAGCTAGTTCTACTCCCACTCAGACGCCCACCAAGACGCGGACACCGACGCCTTCTTCCACAGCTACCGCCACGCACACGCCGACGTCGACGAAGACCAGCACCGCAACAGCCACCTCTACGGCGACTCCGACCCGTTCCCCGACCCCCAGCCGCACGCCCACGCTCGGCGTGGCCGGGACTCCTTCACGTACGGCTACACCCACGTCCACCCGCACGTCCACAACGACGCCCACGAGGATACCTACCGCTACCCACTCGGCGACGAGTACACCTTCTCCCACGTACACCACTACCCGCACAAGCACTCCCTCGCCGAGCCACACCCGCATCAGTACGGCGACCGCCACTGCGACGTGGACTGCGACTGCTACCCCCAGTCCAACGGTGCCGACAGCAACGGAAACAGGGGAGGCCGCTCCCGAAACAGTAGAACCTCTTTCCAGACCCAGCCCTGCCCCTCCTGCGAACGT
>DATKVP010000320.1:0-2282 GCA_035530015.1 Anaerolineae bacterium
AGCTCTAGCATGCCCACGTTCCAAGGAGGGTTGGGTATGGAAGCCGCGAGGGCGATAACCACCACCGGAAACACGTACGAGCTCAATCCGAGCGAGATCAGGGCGGCCTGGCCCAGGAAGTAGAAGCTCACGGCCAGGAGAAGCCACATAGGCACCGTAAGGAAGAGGGCCAGGATTGAGCGTCTCCATTCCCGCATGGCTTGCACGCCCACTGTGAAGCGCTGGAGCATGCCCACGAGCCGCTGGGCCAGCCTCTCCGATAGCTTGTTCGCGATCACGCCGAGCATCTTCGTGGCCCAGTCGCCTCGAGACAGCAGGAGCACCACGATCAGGCCACCGAGAACCAGGATCAGAAGGCTGGCCTGGCCCACGGTCTGGACCAGGGGAGGCAGTGGGATGGCCCACAGGATAGCAAACAGGAAGAGGCAGAGCACCAGGATGTCCCACATCTTCTCCACGAAGATGGTGCCCAAGGTGGCGCTCTTGCTCCAGCTTTCCTTCTGGCCCAAGACGATGGAGCGGAGGAGTTCTCCACTGCTGGCACCAATGATCTGATTGCCGAAGTATCCGATGAGGGTCGCGGAGAACAGGGTGTGGAAGGGTATACGCCTGTCAGAGGGGAAGAGGTATGTCCAGCGCAGAGCCTTGACCAGGAAGAAACCCATCTGAGCAACGAGGGCTGGCAGGAGGTAGACGTAGTCGGCCGCAGTCAGGGTCTCCATCATCTGGCGCAAGTCGACCCTCAGGAGGACCAGGGCGAGCAGGAGCAAACCTATGGCGGTACCGATGATGAGTCGCGTCTTGTTGCTCAAACGAGGGTTCTCCTACCCGACATAGCCCAGACCGCGCAGTCGTTCTTTGATCTCCTCCTCATCATCAAGGGAATAGTGATCGTCACCCGTCGGCCGGCCGGACAGTTCGTCGCTGTACTGCACCTCGACGGACCGAAGGTAATCAGGGGCAAAGGCCTCTGTGAGCACGCGCCCGTCCATGTCTGCGGGGATGGGAATCCCCATGGCGTAGAGTATGGTGGGAGCAAGGTCGGTGATGCTGGCTCCGTGGAGCGCTGCACCTTCGCTTATGCCCTGGCCTGCGAGCATCACGAGGCCATCGGGACGGTGATGGCCCGACATGCCGACGATGGGTTCCACCACGTGGGACCCGCCGAAGTCGGCGTGACCGAAGGCCATGTACTCCCAGTTCCTCGACTGCAACACTAGATCGGGGGCCTTCTCCACCAGTGGGCCGGAGTAGATGTCCTCCCTGCGGTAGGCCTTCTCCACGACAGGTAGTTGAGTGCGGGGGTCGCGTATCTCCAGGGCGCGAGCGGCTATCTCCTCTTTGAGATCCTCGTACTCCTTTCCTCCCTGGACAATCCCCTGCGGTCGTTTGCCCACCTGGTTGATGTAGATCTGCCCGAAACTTCCTACGGCGAAGGCCCTGGTGCGGGTCCAGTCCACATCGTCGAACGAGAGGAACAGCCGCTTGATGAGCCCACCGCCTCTCTGGAAGCGGAAGCGACGCCGGAGGAAGCCCAGCCGCAGCGCCTTGGCCAGGTGGAACACTCCCAAAGGGGTGAAGCCCAGCCTGAAGAGACCGTACTTGAGACGGGTCATCGGTCGCTTCTTGAGCTTCAGCCATCCCATCTCTCGCAGCCAGTTGTTGACCAGGAAGAAGCTATGCACGGGGCCAAAGCCGTGATCTGACATGATGACGATCAGGTCCTCCGGCCGGGCCTTCTCTACCAGGCGACCGACTGCCTGATCCAGCTTTCGATTGAAGTCAACCACCAGGTCCCGATAAGTGTCGGCCTTCTGCGGGTTGTGGAGGGGGTGGGTCTCATCCATAAGACTCCAGGTCTCGTGCTGGAGCATGTCATTACTCCAGAAAAGAAGGAAGAAGAAGTCCCACTCCTTGTGGTCCAGCAGGTATTCTGCTCCCTCTAGCCTTCGCTCGACGTCGGTGACCATGTCGGCGATGAACCTGTCTATGTACTTGGTGGAGCGGTATCTCTCGTCAGGAAGGAGGGGAAAGCCGCCCATGGCCTGCTGCAGTTCATCCCCCAGGGATTGGGGATAGGTGTAGTGTTCGCTGGAACTGGGGGTGAGGAAATCGCTGACCATGTAGCCATTCACTTCTTCGGGGGGATACGTGACAGGCATGCCCACTATGCCGACCTTCCGTCCTTGCTCGCTGAGGAGGTTCCAGATGGCCTTGGAGGCCCGCTGCTGGGGACTTACGATAGAGATCTGGTAGCTGTTCGGTCGCGGATGGACAAAGTC
>DATKVP010000321.1:0-15868 GCA_035530015.1 Anaerolineae bacterium
GCTCAACGCTCTGGCCGGTTCTGACGTCTTGGTGGAGGACAAGCTCTTTGCCACGTTGGATCCCACGACCAGACGCGTGGAGCTGCCCGACGGCAACGCGGCGCTGTTCACAGATACGGTGGGTTTCATTCACAAGCTGCCTACCCAACTCGTTGCGGCCTTCCGGGCGACGCTGGAGGAGATCAACGAGGCCGACCTGCTCCTTCATGTTGTTGACATAACGCATCCCAATGTGCAGGAGCAGAGCGCGACCGTGGAACGGGTGCTGCGGGATTTGGGGGCCCATGACAAGCCCGTGATCACGGCCCTGAACAAAATGGACCTGCTGGCGGATGAGGGTGAGAGCAGGGGAGGGGACGGCGAAGAGGAGAAGGACGAGGGGAGCAATCTGTCGGATCGCGTCAGCGAGACAATGCGTGACTACCCCAACTGCGTGGCCATCTCCGCCGCGGAGAGCCTGGGGTTGGACAGTTTGCTGGGAAGGGTGCAGGCGCTGCTGGAGGAGGAGTTGGTGCCTGTGGTCGTCCTTCTGCCGTACAGCAGCGATGGGCTCATCGGACTGATTCACCAGCGAGGAGTGATCGAGCGTGAGGAGTACGGCGAGTCTGGGGTGCTGGTGGAGGCCAAGGTGCCCCAGGGTCTGGCTCAGCACTTCGAACGGTACCTGGTGGAGTAAGCGTAGGTCGGGCGTTACTTGACGATAAAATAATAGTGCGAATATGGACATCGGGTTCTGCTGATCTCCGGAATGGGTCTCCAACATGTTCCCTGACTGGGAATGGGCCCGAGCGGCCTGGGGAGTGTGGGGCTGGTCGCGGCGCTGTGGGCGGGAGGAGGGCGCGGATGGGCGCTGCGGTGGGCGTTGCGCGGGCTGCGGGAGGGAAACGGCGGACACAGCCGTTGGCTCGTGCCTGGTGGCGGGAACGCGTCGTTGTGTTGCCATGTGTCATCGCCCAGCGGCGCAGGGCGAGAGGACCGTGGATGCACGATGGACATACCGGAGGGCTCCTGTCCTTCTGGTCCCCCGTGAGAGGATGATACGCGTCATCATGGCCCGGAATGAGCGATCTGGCGGCGGCACGCCGTTCTCAGGAGCGCTGTGCGCCGCGTCGCGGGCGTGTTTCCCGGGAGGGGGCTCTGTGAAGACCGAAACGTATGTTCACACTATAGATGTTATGTAAATCATAGTTGTACCTAGAGATAGGTAATTGACATAAGCGGCATTACTGAGCCGACCGGAGCATTACGTTTGATGGAGCAATCGAGGGAAAAGCAGTACTTGGGAGCAGCATTGCGTGTGGCGGTGTTGTCCTTTCTCCTGGTGACGGTGTGCGGGGTTTCCTACGGCGCTGGTTTCGCGGCTAAGTGGCTGGGCTACGAGCCTGGGGATCTCCGTGAAGTCCCGGACGCTGTTCTTCACCCCATGGCTGAGGAGCCGCCAGAGTTCGCGGTGTTCTGGGAGGCCTGGAGCCACGTGGAGCATGGTTTCTACGGAGGAGACCTGCCGACGGACCAGGAACTCGCCTATGGAGCTCTTCGGGGCATGTTGCGGGCCCTGGAGGACCCGTTTACCTACTTCATCGAGCCCAGCGACCACGCGATGGAAGAGGCTCAGCTCGAGGGGCGTCACGGGGGCATAGGTGCTGAGTACGTGATGGCCGATGGCTATCTCGTGGTAGTGGCGGTGTTGGGGGACTCACCGGCCGATCGGGCTGGCCTGCTCACCGGAGATGTCATAGTCAGCGTGGACGGTGCTGAGGTTCTGGGGCTCTCGCAGAACGAGGCCATCTTGCTCATACGGGACAAGGCTGTAGGGACCGAGGCCGAACTCGCGGTTGCACGCGAGGGCGAATACGACCTGCTGACCATCAGAGCTGTCAGAGAGGAAGTGGAGGTGCCTACCGTCGTCTGGGAACTGAAGGAAGCCCAGACGGGCTACGTACGCATCTCCTTCTTCGGGAGCCGGACCAGCGGCGAGCTGCAGCGGGCGGTCAAAGAGCTGAAGGCTGATGGAGCGACGAGTTTGGTTCTGGATCTGCGCGACAACCCGGGTGGTATGGTGACCGCCGCGGTTGACGTCGCCGGACAGTTCATAGACACGGGCGTTGTCTTCTACGAGCGGGACAGTGAGGGTCAGGATAAGATCTTCAATGCCAAACGGGGCGGCTCAGCCCTTGATCTGCCCCTCGCCGTACTCGTGAATCGAGGCACCGCCAGCGCTGCGGAGATCGTGGGTGGAGCGATCCAGGATCAGGAGCGGGGCCTGCTCGTGGGAGAGCGCACTTTTGGCAAGGGCTCGCTCCAGAGCATACGGGAACTGAGCGACAACTCCAGCATCCACGTGACCATCGCCCACTGGCTTACCCCCAACCGCCACGAGATACAGGATGCCGGCCTCGCGCCTGACATGGAGGTCACTTCCTCTCAGGAGGCCCTGGATCTGGGCCAGGATCCGCAGCTCGAGGCGGCGTTGCACTATCTGGTGAGCCGGACGGCTGGCGGGCCTTCGGCACTTATGTAAAATCGTAAGCAGGAATGGAGTCCTATGCGAGCTTTGGTGCGTATTCTCCTCATCATTGTCATCTCGGCCTGCCTCACCTCCGGGGCGTACCTCGGGGGGTACGGTACCGCTGCTATTCTGCGCCCTACCCCACAGACGGCGGTATCGCTCGAGGCTCAGGAGCAGTTCAGGGTCTTCTGGGAAGCCTGGCGTGTTGTGCAGGAGGAGTTCTACGACGGTCCTGTCGAGGCCTCTGAGTTGACCTACGGGGCGACTCGGGGCGCCGTCGCCGCCCTGGGGGATCCGTTTAGCTGGTTTGCCGATCCGGAAGAAGCCGAAAGGGTCAGAGAGGCTGCCAGCGGACGCTACTCCGGCATTGGGGCCGTGGTAAATGAGAACGAAGCGGGCAACGTGATTATCGTCCGGCCGTTCAGAGGTGGTCCGGCAGACCTGGGGGGTCTGCTGCCTGGGGACGTCGTACTCCAGGTGGAGGGCACAGGGACGCGAGACCTCACCCTGGAGCAGTCAGTGGCCCTTATTCGAGGTCCGGCGGGGACTCCGGTCCGTCTGGTGGTGCAGCGGACGGGGCTGGACGAGCCCTTCGAGGCAGAAATCGTGCGAGCGGACATCGACATCCCCTCCGTTGAGTACAGAGTACTGGACGAGGGAGTAGCCTACTTGAAGCTGAATGATTTCCGGGGTCACGCAGCCGAGCAGTTGCACGCGGCGCTGGGAGAGCTTCTGGCCGAGGAGCAGCCGGCCCTCATCCTCGATTTGCGCGACAACCCAGGCGGCTTGTTCAGCGCGTCGATCGAGATAGGTAGTGAGTTCATTGAGGAAGGTGTGATCGCCCTGGAGAAGGGCAGCAACGACCTCGACAAGACATACATGGCCCTGGGCGATGGTCTGGCCACGGAGATCCCCCTGGCCGTCCTGATTAACGAGGGGACCGCCAGCGCGTCAGAGATAGTGGCCGGCGCCATCAGAGACCATGGCCGTGGCGTCTTGATCGGGGAGACTACCCTCGGAAAGGGTGCAGTGCAGAATCCGGTGGACCTCAGCGACGGCTCTCACCTGCGGCTCACTATCGCGCACTGGTTCCCCCCCGACGGCCAGCTCATCCAGGGAGAAGGTATCGCGCCCGATATCGAGGTGCCCCTCACCGAGGAGGATCTCGCCGCAGGCCGCGATCCGCAGCTGGAGCAAGCCGTCGCCAATTTGCTGGGGCGGTGAGACAAATGGGAGACAAGACCCTCGTCTCCAACAGGCGGGCGCGGCGTGAGTACTTCATCGAAGAGACCTACGAAGCTGGACTCGTCTTGAAGGGATCTGAGATCAAGTCCATACGTGCCGGGCGGGCCAACTTGCAGGACAGTTATGTGACGATCAGGGATGGGGAAGCCTGGCTGGTCAACACTCACGTATCGCCCTACAAGCAGGCCAGCATCGAAAACCACGAGCCTAAGAGAGATCGGAAGCTCCTGCTCAACCGCCGAGAGATCGACCGGCTGGTGAGCAAGGTGCAGGCCAAGGGCTACACGATGATTCCCTTGCGGTTGTATCTGAAGAACAATCGCGCCAAGGTGGAAGTCGCATTGGCCAAGGGTAAGAAGCTCTATGACAAGCGCGCCAACCTGGCCAAGCGCCAGGCGCAGCGGGACATGGAGAGAGCCATGCGAAGATCCAGGCACGACTGAGCTGTGCCGTCTCGAGGTGCGCGCGTCCCACTGCAAGGAGGAGAGGAACATGCGGGTGTTCATCACGGGCGGGATGGGTTTCGTGGGCACTGTTCTGACCAGCGAACTGACGGCCAATGGGCATCAGGTCACGGTCCTCGATCGCTCCGTCGATTCCGGGCGCCCGGTCCCCGAGGGTGTCTCTCGCGTAGGGGGCGACTCGACGAAGCCTGGTCCGTGGCAGAAGATGCTAGGCGAGCACGACGTGGTCATCAATCTGGCCGGAGCCTCCATCTTCCAGCGCTGGACACCGGCGGTCAAGAAGGCCATCCGCGAGAGCAGAATGCTGACCACGAGGAACGTCGTGCAGGCGCTGGAGGCGCGCAGGGACCAGGAGACGCACCTGTTCAGCACCTCAGCTGTCGGATACTATGGCTTCCACGGGGATGAGATCCTCACGGAAGACGATCCAGCCGGGAGTGATTTCCTGGGACAGTTGGCACAGGAATGGGAGAATGAGGCCATGAAAGCGCGTGAGAGCGGCGCTCGCGTGGTCACGACGCGCTTCGGCCTGGTTCTCGGTCGCCACGGCGGAGTGCTGGGTCAGCTGGTTCCGCTCTTCCGGCGGTTCGTGGGAAGCCAGCTGGGCAATGGAAGGCAGTGGTTCTCCTGGGTTCACGAGGCCGACCTGGCTCGCATGTTTCTCTTTCTTCTCGAGAGGCAGGACCTCGCGGGACCCATCAACTGCACCTCTCCGGGACCGGTGCGCAACAGCGAGCTTACGAAGGCGCTGGCTCAGGCTGTGGGGAGGCCGGTCATACTCCCCTTTGCACCCGGGTTCATGCTCCGCCTGGTGTTGGGTGAGTTTTCCGAGGTCATCTTGCAGGGCCAGAGGGTGGTTCCGAGAAGGCTCTCCGATGCCGGGTTCTCCTTCAAGTTCCCTGCTCTGGAGGGGGCGCTGAGGGACGCTGTGGGCTCTACCGGATAGTTCACGCTACCCTGTGTGGGGGGCTGGGCACCTGAGCGATTGGTGCACGGGCGAGGGGCGAACTCAGTCCGTCTGGGCGGCGTCCGTGAGCGTCTTCACCACCGCCAGGTGTGGAAGGTTCCGGTGCTTCTGTTGGTAGTCAAGCCCATAGCCGACGACGAAGACGTCAGGGAGATCGAACCCGACATAGTCGAGGGGCAGATCTACCACACGATTGGCGGGCTTGTTGAAGAGCGTACACACCCTCAGGCTGGCGGGATCTCTGTTGCGGAGATGTGCTAGCAGATACTCCATGGTGAGCCCGCTGTCGATAATATCCTCTACGAGAAGCACGTGCTGGCCCCCGATGCTGAGGTCCAGGTCCTTTAGCACGCGCACCGCGGCAGTGTCCTCCCAGTCCGGGTGGTACTTCTTGATGGACATGTAGTCGGTGGTCACCGGTATGGAGATGGCGCGGATGAGGTCCGCCATGAAAGGGGTGACTCCCTTCAGGATCCCGATCAGGCGGGGTTCGAGTCCGGCGTAGTCCCTCGAGACGTCGGCGCCGATTTCCCCTATCCTCTGCCGGATCTCTTCCGCCGAGATGAGAGTCTCTCCAACTTCAACCTCGCCCAACCAATCACGTCCTTTCATGAGACATCCTCTCCAGTCGTCGCACTAGTGTACAGCCATGACGAATTATCTGCATGTGTTGTGTCCTTACGTCAAGTAGCGCTCACGAGTCCTCAGTCCTGACCCAGGAAACGCCTGGCCACGAGGTCAGCTACCCCCTCAGCGTCGTCCAGGCCAAAGTGCGGCACCTGTAGGTCGAAGGTCTGATCGGTGACGATGGCGATCAGATCCTCAGGGGGCGACACCAATTCCTGGCTTCTTTCCCGGCGGGATACTTCGATTTTCCTTTTCGGTCCCCTCTTGTAGCCCTCGGTGATCACCAGATCCACGTCTACTAGATAGGCACTCACCACGGCATCGAGCGTCATCTCCTCGTCCAGGTGCTTGATCACGGCGACTCTGCTCGGTGAAGAGAGAACCACCGTATCGCTGCCGGCCTGGGCGTGCCGCCACGAGTCCTTGCCAGGTTGATCTATCTCAAATCCGTGCGGCTGGTGCTTGATGACTCCCACCTTCACGCCACGGCTCTTGAGTACCGCGATCAGCTTCCCCAGAAAGACGGTCTTGCCCGAGCCTGACTTGCCGACGACGGATACCACAGGGGGCAGCTTCACAGGTGCACACCTCCGCTTTCTGTCGTGATGCCGACGCTGGACAAGGGCCGCCAGCGTGCTTCGTGGTGGTTATCGGTCATCAATCTCGGCCCCCTTCTTTAGACCAGCGAGTATCACCTGCGGAGTCGCAGGGAGCGAGAAAACGCGGACGCCGACGGCATCGTAGATGGCGTTGGTGATGGCCGGGGCAGTTGGTATAGAGGTTATCTCCCCTACGCCTTTGGCTCCGTATGGGCCGTCGGCGGTGGGATGCTCGACGACGATGGGCATCATTTGGGGCATCTCTTGAGTCGTCGGGATCCTGTATCTGGTCAGCGTTGTCTTGTCCGGCACGCCTTTCCGCAGAGTGAAGTCCTCCATGAGTGCGAAGCCCAAACCCATGACGATCCCGCCTTCCACCTGCCCTTCCACGCTCATGGGATTGACGGCGTTCCCGACGTCATGCGCGGCGATGACCCGCAGGACCCTCACCTTTCCCGAGGTTATGTCAACCTCTACCTCGGCAGCCTGAGTGGCATAGCCGTACGCGAAGTGGGCATCCCCCTTTTCTCCCAGAGGGACCGTCTTCGGCGGCGTATAGACCTCAGAGGCGACGGTTGAAAGGCCCTCCCTCTTGGCTAGCCGGATCGCCTCGGTCAACGGTATCTCTCGGCCGCTGCTCCCTGAAACTGACTCTCTGGCAAAGACGAGAGCGTCAGGGGCTGTGTCCAGTTCCTCGCTCACCGCCTGTCTCAGGATGTCCTTGAGCTTCTGCGCTGCCAGACGAGCCGCGTTCCCGGAGATGTAGCTCTGGCGCGAGGCGGTTGTGGCTCCGCCGTCTGGGGTGAGGTCCGTATCCCCGACCAGCACCTCTATCCTGTCATAATCCACGCCGAGTTCTTCGGCCACGATCTGCGCCAGAACGGTTACGATGCCCTGACCGACCTCGGCAGCACCGGCACGTACCAGGGCACGGCCATCGTCGAGCAGCTCCACCTCGACCCCAGCGCTGTCTGCGAGCCCGCCTCCCAGCCCCACGTTCTTGTAGGCACAGGCTACGCCCCACCCTCTGTGGCGGCCAGGCGGCGGAGGGGTCGCAGACAGGGCTTCCCTGGCCTCGTCGATGCGGTCTATGGTTTCCAGCAACCCTACACTCTCCCGCAGCTCCTGCCCGGTGACCGTGACTGCTCCCACGCGCAGGGCGTTTCTGCGGCGCAGATCCAGCGGCGATACGCCCAGTTTCTCAGCCAGGATGTCCATTTGCGTCTCTGCTGCGAAGTGAGCCTGTGGAGCGCCAAAGCCTCTGTAGGCGCCGGCTGGCGGATTGTTGGTGTACATAGCGTAGCAGTCCACCGTGGCATTGGGGACCTCATACGGCCCCAGGGAGTGTGTCGCTGCCCTGGTCATCACGTGGGGCCCCAGAGATGCGTATGCCCCACTGTCACCCAGAATGAAGGCTTCCACCGCCACCAGACTGCCGTCCTTCTTCGCCCCGGTCCTGAGCCTGATCAGGCATTCGTGTCGCTTGGGATGAGCGGTCATCGACTCCTCACGGGTGTAGACCAGCTTGACGGGGCGCCCCGTGATCTTGGCCAGCAGAGCAACGTGGATCTGCCCTGCGATGTCCTCCTTACCGCCGAAAGCTCCCCCGATCTTGGTCTGGATTACCCTTACCTGGTCTTCAGGCAGTGCCAGGGAGGCAGCGATCTGCGCTCGGTCGGAGAACGGGATCTGGGAGCCCACGTGCACCACTACCCTACCCTCGTCGTCGACTAGTCCCACGGCGGCTTCCGGCTCCATGAAAGCATGGTCGCCTCGCGGAGTCCTATACTCGTTCTCCACGATGATGTCTGCCTGGGCGAAGCCCTTGCCGACGTCTCCCTGGTCAAGCTGTATGTGCTCGAGAACGTTGCCGCCCTCGTGAACCAGGGGCGCGCCCTCGGCCAGGGCCTGCTCCGCCGACGCGACCACTGGCAAAGGCTCATACGTGACTTTGATCATTCCGGCCGCCTGTGCAGCGGTCTCCTCCGAATCTGCTGCCACAACGGCGATCGCATCTCCCACGTACCGCACCTTGTCGTAGGCCAGCACGGGCCAGTCCTGTCGGGAGAGGCCGTGGTTCTTGACCCCCGGCACGTCCTCCGCGGTGATCACCGCCGCTACGCCCGGCAGGGCTCTGGCTTCAGAAGTGTCGATCCCGAGGATCCTGGCGTGGGGGTATTCGCTGCGCAGCACCTTGGCGTAGAGCATGCCCTCGAAGTAGAGGTCACCCGCATACACCGCCTCGCCAGTCACCTTCGATCGTGCATCAGGGTGGGGCTTGCCGTGGCCCACGACTCCATGAGCTGGCTCTACCCGCTCAGGCCCTGCCGGGCGTGCGCCCGCGGCACGCTCTACGGCCTCCACGATCTTGGCGTATCCGGTACACCGGCACAAGTTACCGCTCAGCGCATCGACGATCTCCTGCCTGCTAGGCCGTGGGTTCTCGTCGAGGAGTGCCTTCGCAGCCATAATCATACCCGGTGTGCAATAGCCGCATTGCACTGCACCTGTGTCTATGAAGGCCTGCTGCAACGGGTGTAGCACGTCGGCTTCTCCCAGGCCTTCGATGGTCTGCACCTGCTTGCCATCGGCCCGCCTGGCAGGATAGACGCACGATTTGACGGTTTCTCCGTCCACGATCACTGTGCACGTTCCACAGGCATTGTGCCCGCAGCCCTTCTTTGTGCCGGTGAGACGTAGCTGATCTCTCAGCACGTCGAGCAGCATCGTGCGTGGTGCTACCTCAACCTCGTGGAATTCGCCGTTGACCCACAGTTCTATGCTCTTCTGCTGCGACATGCTCCCCCCATACCTCCCTTGCCCGCGCGCCCGCCTGGACACCCCAGAGGAGACTCTGAAATGCAGCCGCTACCCGTCCCAATGAGGCCCCAAGTGCCCAGCCCTGGAGGGCTCTGGGACCGCTCTAGGTGCCAGTTCGCGGCCGATGACTTTCCTGCGGGTAGCTCCTCTCTGGTGAAGCGGATTGCCCAGAGCCCCACTCTGCTCCGGCTCTTTTCAGGTCGGCCTGGCTGTTGATGTTGAAGAAGGAAAGATGCTCAGGATCGAAGACATCTATCTCTTCCCGGTCAACGTATCGCACGCGCACGTGGGGAAAAAAGTGAATGATCCTCAGATCTCCCGCCAGCAGCTGTTCTTCGATCAAGGGCAGGCAGTTGCGGGAATAGAAGGCGTGCAACGCCTCGGTAAACTTCCCCAGGCGCGGGATCACCACGTCAGACCGGCTTGCCAGCCCTTGCATATACCGCAGCAGTGACACGTTCAGGAAAGGCATGTCGCAGGCGACTACCAGGCTGCGGCTCCCGGTGGCGGCTTTGAGGCCGGAGAAAATGCCTCCCAGCGCCCCCTTGCCGGGATAGATGTCGCTGACGATCACTGCGTCGAACTGCTCGTACCTGTCAACCTCGTTGGCGACGATGATCACCTCGTCGCTCAGCTGTGCGAGCCTCTCGATGATCCTCTCTATCAGGAACTGGCCATCGACCTCTAGAAAGGCCTTGTCCTGCCCCAGGCGAGAACTACTGCCCCCGGCCAGAACCACGGCGCTGCTTCGGCTAACGCTCACCCTCTCTGTCATCCGTGGTCCTCTGTCGCCCCAAGTACATCCTGCGGCCCAAGTATACCTTAGGGGCCTCGGGGTGTCGAGACCCGACGGCTTACTTCCCCGCTGTGGCCACCGCGAAGACACGCTGGAAGGTATGTGATGCCCGGTCGGCGGCGGAAAAGCGCTCCTTCAGGCGGTAGTTGCGCTGCATCTGGCGACCCCTACCCTCCTGCCAGCGTCTCTCGTACTCTTTCAGAGCCCCGGCAGAGGCGTCTCCCTCTTCCACTGCTTTTGCAGCGACCTCCGCCGCCAGTCGCCCGGCGAGCATCGCGTTGGCGGTGCCACCTCCGGTCAAGGGATCCGCCTGCCTGGCTGCGTCGCCCACCAGCATGAGACCATCGGTGACAATGCTGCCCCTGGCGATTCCGACAGGCACGCTTCCCGCGACGAGGGTGACGGGGCTGCCTCGCTCCAGCTCTGGATGCTGGTCGATGAAGCGCTCCAGATACTCCATCGCAGATGCCTGTGCCAGATCGGCCTGCACGCCCAGGCCCACGTTGGCCCTGTGCTCTCCCTTGGGAAAGACCCAGGCATAGCCTCCTGGCGCCAGGTCAGACCCCACGTAGTAGAGGCAGCATTCTGGGTCCACGTCGAGGCCTGCCAGCAAGTACTGCGCACAGACGAGTGAGTCGCTCGGCCTCAGAGTACAATCCAACCCGGCCCAATGCCCTACTCTTGATTCTACCCCGTCTGCTCCGATGACGATCCTGGCCTCTATCTCCCACTCGGTGTGACCGTCAGTAGCTCTGACGCCTCTCACCACTCCGTTCTTCGTGATGAGACCCTGGACTGCTGTCTTCAACAGAATGCTCGTTCCCGCTCCCACCGCCTTCTCGGCCAGCGCCCTGTCGAACACCCGTCGCTCGAGGATGTAGCCCGTCTCCTCGCCAGCGAAAGACCGGACCTCTCCAGTGTCCGCGGTCACTATCTCAGACCGCCTCACCCGCGCCGATATCCAGCATTCATCCAGTTGGAGGAATGTCAAGAGCATCTCACGATTGATGCCCTCTGCGCAGCGCACAGGGCTCCCTATCTCCTGTCGTTTCTCCAGCAGCAGTACCTTATGGCCTCGGTCGGCGGCGGAGCGAGCGGCTGTGGTACCCGCGGGCCCGGCTCCCACCACCACGACGTCGCACTGGCGGTCTACTGTGGCAGTTTGGGGCGGCTCGGTTTCCAATGTCAGCGCGCCGGTGGGGCAACCGCTCAAGCACAGCTCGCACTGGCTGCACTGCTCCTGATCGATCAGCAGTCTTGTCTCAGCCAGTTCCAGCGCACCAGAGGGGCACATACTGACGCATCCCCCACAGTACGCGCATTGATCTCTCCCAATCGTGACCATTCTCACTTGTCTCCCCTTGCACTCACGACTGGAACGAAGAAAGGGATGCCACTGGGCATCCCTTTTCGTTCGACGACATGGGATTGACCTACGCCAGACCTTCCTCGGTTATCCTCTTTTCGATGTACGCTACCGCCTGGCCCACGGTGGTTATGTCCTGAGCTTCTTCGTCGGAGATCTCCACGGTCCGGCCGAACTTCTCCTCGAAGTACTCCTCGAAGGCCATGATGAGTTCCACAAGATCAAGGGAGTCGGCCTCGAGGTCCTCCTTGAAGTGTGCTGCTGGCGCTACCTTGTCCTCTGGTACGCCGAGTTGCTCGATGATGATCGCCTTGACCACAGAGAAAACATCTGCCTCAGGCGCTTCGCCCATTGCGTTCACCCCCTTCTTTCCCTTGAATTCCCTACGTTGATGGAGCTAAGTATAGCAGCGTTGCGTGCGATAGTCAAGCTTGACAACACGCTTCAAAGCAATGATAATACGCAGGCTGCCTCGAAATACCAAGAACACTCTAGGGCCCTGCAAGTTACGGAAGAATCCCCATGCATCAGCAGAGAAAGCTCGATCATCTCCGGATCTGCCTGGACGAGGACCCCCAGTTTCCCCATCTCTCGACGGGACTTGAGAGATACCGTTTCATACACCAAGCTCTGCCCGAGATCGATCTTGACTCCGTACTGCTGTCTTGCGAACTCCTGGGGAAAAGCCTGCGGGCCCCGCTGGTTATGTCTTGCATGACGGGGGGCACTGACGAAGCGAAGCACATCAACATGAATCTGGCGAGCGCCGCCCAGCGAATGGGGGTGGCCATGGGCGTGGGTTCCTTGAGGGCGGCCCTCGAAGATCCCTCTATCGCGCATACTTACCAGGTGCGCAGAGTAGCCCCGGACATCTTGCTCATGGCCAACCTGGGCGCCGTGCAGCTCAACTATGAATACGACGCGGAGCACTGCTGGCGAGCGGTGGAGATGATACAGGCGGACGCGTTGGTCCTGCATCTCAATCCCCTTCAGGAATGCCTTCAGCCAGAGGGCAATACGAACTTCGCCGCCCTCCTCGACAAGATCGAGCAGGTGTGTTTGCACGCGCCAGTCCCCGTAGTGGTCAAGGAGGTGGGGTGGGGGATCTCAACCCGAGTGGCTGAGATGCTCAAGAAAGCCGGGGTGGCCGCCATTGACGTCGCGGGCTCGGGGGGGACCTCGTGGAGTGCGGTGGAGAGGCACAGGGCTCCGGACGAGAAGAGCGCTAGCATCGCTGAGGCCTTCGCTGACTGGGGCATCCCCACGGCTGATTCGATTCTCATGGTGCGCCGGGCCGCACCAGACGTGAAGATCATCGGTAGCGGAGGGATCCGCACCGGGATCGATGTGGCGAAGGTCATAGCTTTGGGCGCAGACGCCGCGGGGATTGCCGCGCCCTTGCTGGCACCGGCAGCCGTCGGCGCTGATGCAGTCGCCGGTAAGTTGGAGGAGATCATCGAGGAGTTGAGAATCGCCATGTTCTGTGTGGGTGCTCGCGACCTGCGGACTCTGAGGGACACCCCCCTCTTGCAGAGGATCGATCGGGCGTAGACTGGAGAATGGTTTTCGAGAAACTGGACGGGTATCTGAGCGCCATCGAGACGGAGATGAGGAACTCGGTGACGGCAACTGGGAATGCGCTGGCCCCGTTCTACGGCATGATCTCGTACCACTTGGGATGGGTGGACGAGAGCTTCTCCCCAGGCACCCAGCAATCCGGAAAGCGGCTGCGTCCCCTGCTGTCCCTGCTGTCATGCGAGGCGTGTGGCGGCGACTGGCATCAGGCTCTTCCCGCTGCCGCGTCCATTGAACTCATACACAACTTCTCTCTGATCCACGACGATATCGAGGACAACAGCCCGCAGCGCCGTCACCGTCCCACCATATGGAGTCTCTGGGGCGAGGCACAGGCCATCAATGTGGGCGATGGCTTGTTCGCCGTCAGCCGTCTGGCGCTTCAGCGACTCAGTGAACGCGGCATCAGTCCAGCGAAAGTCCTCCGTGCTTTCCGCATCGTTGATCAGACCTGTCTCGACCTCACCGAGGGCCAGTACCTCGATCTCGCTTTTGAAGAGGAGGAGTGCGTAACGGTCGAGATGTACGTGGAGATGATCGGCAGGAAGACCGGTGCACTCATGGGCTGCGCTACGCAGCTAGGGGCGCTTCTGGGTACGGACGACGAGCACGCCATTGAGAACTTTCGGTCGTTTGGCCACCAATTGGGGCTCCTGTTCCAGATCGTAGATGACATTCTCGGCATCTGGGGCGCTGGAGAAGCCACAGGCAAAGGCGTCGGAGAGGACATTGTGAGCAGGAAGAAGTCGCTGCCTGTGGTCTACGCCCTCCAGCAGAGCGATGAACTCGCAGAGATCTACCGACAGGAGCAGATGGGTGTGGCGGAGCAGCGGGCGGTGATGGACATGCTGGATAGTTTTTCCGCTCGCGACTACGCTCAGAGTATGGCCTCCAGGCACCTACGATTGGCTGTGGACGCGCTAGCAGCGACGCGAATGCAGAACCAAGCCCAGGATAGCCTCAGAGAGATAGCTCACTTCCTCCTCGACAGGCAGTACTAACCCGTATCAGCCGCCAGGAAGCGCTCGAAGACCTCGTTGCCCAGGAGGCGTCCTCTGGGGGTCAGGTGGACACCACTTCCGTTCGCATCCAGGAGGCCGAATTCGATCATCTCGCGGATCTGCGCGCCGTAGGCCTCCGCTAAGGAGAGGCCGAAGCGTTCCTCGAAGTCCTCGAAAGACACACCCTGACACAGCCGCAGCCCCATGATCATCGTCTCGCTCATCTCAGTGGCCCGGTCGATCTTTTCTCTACCGGCCACGGGGGTTTCCCCGCGCACTACGCGCCGCACGTACTCCTCTGGTGAAGACACGTTGTGGTACCGAGACGTGCCGCTGAACGAATGGGCGCCAGCCCCGAAGCCGAAATAGGGGCGATTGTGCCAGTAGGTCAGGTTGTGCCGGCTCTCGCATCCACTCAGCGCCCAATTGGAGATCTCGTACTGAACGTACCCTTCCCTGGCCAGTTCCTCTTCAGCGTGCTCGTACATCTCTGCCGCCAGGTCAGGGTCTGGTATGGGCAATTTGCCTGCGCTGATCAGACTCGCCAGAGGCGTGCCCTCGTGCAGGGAGAGGCAGTAGAGGGAGAGATGATCCGGTCTGAGGTTGGTGGCTTTCGACAGGTCAGCCTTCCAGCCTCGCAAGTCCTGGTTCGGAAGGCCGTAGATCAGGTCCAGATTGATGTTCTCCAAGCCTGCCAGGCGTGCCAGATGATAGGTCTCTATCGCCTCCTCGGCATTATGTACCCTGCCCAGAACCTCGAGCAGCTCATCGTCGAAGGTCTGTACCCCCAGGCTGAGCCGGTTGACTCCCATCCGCTTGAGGTTGGACAGATATCCGGCGTCCAGCGTCCCAGGATTGGCTTCGCTGGTGATTTCCGCCCCTTCGGACAGGCCAAGGTGCTCCTCGCACGCCTCCAAGACTTGGCCTAGCAGTCCTGCACTGAGCAGGGTCGGTGTCCCGCCACCGAGGTACAGGGATGCTGCACCCACGCGACCCAGTTCTCGGCCAGTACGGGCAATCTCAGCTCGCAGGGCATCGACGTAGTCCTGGTGCAGGTGATGCAGGCCGGTGTACGAGTTGAAAGTGCAGTAGGTGCACTTCCTCTCGCAGAAAGGGATGTGCACGTATAGCGCTACTGTGTCCATCGGTGATCTACGTCCGCGGCGTGCTATGCAGACTGCCCGCGTTGAAGTAGAAGGATGGCCTCCAAGACTCCACCACCAATGGTCAGCGCCTTGTCTGAGATGGTGAAGCAGTGGTCTCGGATACCGCGGGGGTCTACGTCGCCTACCTTCATGCCTTCCTTGACGCTCAGCCCGTCAGCTAGCAGGCCTCGCAGCACGCCATCGATTCGGGCCACCAGCGGCTCATCGGCGACCTGAGCCACGACATCTCCGGCCCTTACCTGGTCTCCGATCTGCATGCTCCCCAATAGCGAGCCTGACCGGGGAGCGCGCAGCACCCGTTCCACGGTGTAGCCCATAACCTCTCCGGGTATCCCGGTGTCGGGAGCCGCGCTGCCTTCTAGAAGCACCCTGCCGAGGTAGTGTCCTCTCCGTGTCTCCACCACGGCGTGGGCGTCAACTCCGGCGACGAAACCAGGGCCGAGGGCGACCACCGTGGGTGCATCTTTGATGCTGGTGCCCACATTGCGCTTGGCCAGAATCGCGTCTACGACCACGTCCGGGTGCCATTGAGAGATGGTCTGCCCCCAAGGATCCACTACTACGGGGATCTCTCCTTCTTGCAGAACTCGAGCGGCCTGGTCAACAGAGTCCACTCGGCGCCCGACTACTCCCTCGATCTCGACTGCGCCCTCGAACACAGCCGTAGCAAAGGCTACAGCTCTGCGGATGACCGTTGGCTGTGCTAGCTCGATCACCATCACCTGCATGCCTG
>DATKVP010000322.1:0-10347 GCA_035530015.1 Anaerolineae bacterium
CCACAGACCGGGCTCCAGCTCGACTTTGCTGGGGCTCACCTCCAGGTCGAAGTCCTCTTCGTCCCATCTCGTTTTGGGAAGCCCTACCGGGTATCGCTTGCCCTGTTCGTCGCGCAGATAGACCCCTACCTCCGCCCGTTCTACGAGACGATAACTGATGGAGATGCGGTCGTTGATGCCATCCTGGTTGGGAGTGAACGACTGCGGAAAGACCGTGAAGTCCTCCAGCTGCGGTCCCTGGCTATCGCCGCCCTGGACTGTGAGTCGGCCCTCCACGGTCACCGTCTCTCCCGACTGGACATCAACGGCCTCCACGACCCAGGTGTACTCCCCATCCGGCAACACCTGCCCCTCGATGGCACCACCGAAGAGCGCCTCGTACTCCCCTGCAGAACGCCTCTTGCCCTCACGGAAGTAGTACCGCTGCCCTTCGCCGTCAACGAAGTAGATGTAGACCTCAGAGGAACGCGAGATCCTATAGCCAATCCTGGCCACATCGTCCACTCCGTCCGCATTCGGCGAGATAACAGACGGTTGCACCTCCACGTCGTACACGAGGGGTCTCCCCCCCGCGCAGGCGGTCGGCAGGATGAAAACCGCTGCCAGGACCGCTGCCCACAATGACCAGATCCAACGCTTGCTCAACGCCGGTACCTCCCCTTGCTCCTACCTCCGACCGAACTCCCGTTCCAGCTGCTCCGCGCTGACGTGAAGCATAGTCGGCCGCCCATGAGGGCACGTTCGCGGCAGGCTTGTCTGTTCCAGTTCCAGTATCAACTCTCGCATCTGTTCCATGGCGAGGGCCTGCCCGGCCCTTGTCGCTCCGTGGCAGGCCAGCCCGATGATGATCTCCTCTTCCCAAGGGCGCACTCCATCTGCCCTCTCAGCTTCCTCGATGATGTCCAAGATAGACTGCGCCAGCTCGGCCGTCTGTACGATGGCCGGTACACTTCGAACCAGATACGTCCTTGCTCCGAAATGTTCCAGGTCAAAACCCAGATCCCTGAGCTTGGCCAGACGCTCCTCGTCTATCGCTGGCAGCCTGGGCCCAGGCTCGATAGTCATAGGCTCCACGAGCGTTTGTGAGACGACGGCAGACCGGCCTCTCTGCGACTGAAGACGCTCATACAACACCCGCTCGTGAGCGGCGTGCTGGTCTATGAGATACATGCCAGTTGGTCCCTCTGCGATGATGTAGGTCAGTCCCAGCTGCCCCAGCACCCTCAACATAGGCAGCTTGTCCCTCACAGGGGCCTCTTCAGCGGGCGGCAGTGGTCGAGCGGTGCGCTGCACCTCCAGAGCCAGTTCGCCAAGCCGCGCCGACGGACGATGGCCAGCGTCCACCAGACGACGCTGCCTCGCCTCTATCACGCGCTCCCAGTCGAAGCTGGCTGAGTCGCCGGGCACCGGAGCCCTTCGGGAGAGTGTTTGACGTACCGCTTTCTGGACGGCCGAAAACACCATCCCTGTGTCCCGGAACCGCACCTCGCTCTTCGCGGGATGGACATTGACGTCCACGTCCCCGGAGGGCAGCTCCACACTGAGGATCACGATAGGATGCCTCCCCTTGGGCAAGAGACCGTGGTATGCCTCTCTGATGGCATAGCTGATGAGCCGGTCTCGCACGATGCGCCGATTGACCAGTATGGTCACGTTTCTCGTATTGGAGCGATGAAGCAGTGGATCGCTCACGAAACCCGCAACGGTCACGGGTGAATCGTCCGCTGACCTATCCTGGATCTCCAGCAATCGCTGGGCGGTATCCAGTCCATATACCTCTACCAGAACGTCGTACAGGTTGCCTGAACCACCAGACTGGAACACCGTTCGGCCATCGCTGACCAGACTAACGCGCAGTCCCGGGTACGCCATGGCGTAGCAGGTGACCAGTTCGCTGATGTGCCGTGCTTCTGTCGTGATAGAGCGCATGAACTTTAGCCGAGCGGGGGTATTGTAGAAGAGATTCTCCACCGTCACCACGGTACCCTGCGCTGTCCCCCGGGGCTCGCAGTGCACAACTCGCCCACCGTCCAAGCGCAGCAGAGTGCCCACCTCTTCACCCTGGGCCCGCGTCACCACCGTCGCTTGTGATACAGCAGCGATGCTAGGCAGCGCTTCCCCACGGAATCCCAACGTCGAGATCTCCGACAGCTCTTCGAGCGCGCGCAACTTGCTGGTCGCGTACCGTTCGAACGCCATCTCAACCTCATCCTGAGGGATGCCGTTTCCGTCGTCGATCACCCGTATGAGCCTTCTGCCCCCCTGACGGACCTCTATCCGGATGTCTCGAGCGCCTGCGTCGACAGAGTTGTCGATCAGCTCCTTTGCCACCGAGGCTGGTCGCTCGATGACCTCCCCTGCGGCAATCCGGGAGGCTACGTCTTGAGATAGTTTCCTTATCTCCATGACCGTGGGATTGACCATCACCTGTCTAGTCGAAGTAACTGTAAGAGCGCGTCGCAATTGTACCATAGCGACTGGAGACCCGCCAAGGACGTGGCATGGGGACGGAAAACCGATGTTGGAGCCTGCGGCCAACATCCCCTTGACGGAAAGCGACCTGTGCGGGATGCATTGTCCTTTGGGCGCTCTTAGTGTAAAATCACGGCGGGAACTGCCTCACTTTTCAAGCCTGTAGACAGGAGAAGGTGTGATGAGCGAAATCGTCATCGTTGGTGGAGTGCGGACTCCAATCGGCAGTCACGGAGGCGGGCTCAGAGATGTAACGCCGCAGGAATTGGCAAAGATCGTCATGGTCGAGGTGATGGACCGGACGGGGGTGGACCCCCACGTGTTGGACGACGTCATCTTCGGATGCTGTGGCCAGTTTTCCGACGCACCCAACATCACTCGGGTTGCCGCCCTTTCAGCTGGAGTGCCCACTCATGTCCCGGGCTACACGGTTCAACGTAACTGCGTGTCAGGCATGGTAGCCATCACCAATGCGTGTCAGGCCATCAAGGCAGGTGACGGAGAGGCGTATCTCGTGGGGGGCACAGAATCGATGAGCTACGCCCCATTCACTGTTCGTGGGGCTCGCTGGGGACTCAAGTTGCGGAGCACGGAGTTCATCGATGTCATCTGGGAAGGGCTGACGGACCCCGTGTGCGGCATGATGATGGGCTACACGGCCGAGAATCTCGCTCAGTTCTACGGCCTCAGCCGCCAGCAACAAGACGAGTTCGCGGTCCAGAGCCATAGGAAGGCCTTCATGGCCACGAGGATGGGAAAGTTCAAAGACGAGATTGTGCCCGTTCCTGTGATCAAGAGGGTGGCGGGCCAGGAAGTCGCCAGGGAGGAGATCACACAAGACGAGAACATCAACGCCGGCCTGACCGTAGAGAAGGCTGCCCTGTACCCAACAGTGTTCAAGAAGGGCGGCGTGGTAACCCCTGCCAACGCCTGCCCCATCTCCGATGGCGCAGCGGCGCTGATCATCATGAGCAAGAGCAAGGCCGATGAGCTCGGCTTGGAGCCCATGGCCTACATCCGCAGCTATGCCTACGCAGGCGTGCCGCCAGAGATCATGGGCATCGGACCCACCAAGTCCATACCTCTGGCCTTGGAGAGGGGAGGACTCAAGCTCACCGACATCGATATCATCGAACTCAACGAGGCCTTCGCTGCCCAGGCGCTGGCCTGCGGCATTGAACTGGAGAAAGACGGTTTCGACTGGGACAAGGTCAATCCCAATGGTGGCGCCATCGCCCTCGGCCATCCGGTGGGCTGCACCGGGTCACGCATCACGGTCACCCTGCTCTATGAGATGATCAGGCAGGACGCCAGTCTGGGGCTGGCCTCAGCTTGCGTGGGCGGCGGACAGGGCGGGGCGCTCGTCATCGAGAGGAAATGAGGAGAAGGAACCAAGATGTATGACAAGGCTCAGAGAGCGGAGTTCATCACCAAGGGAAAGGAGGTGTACGGCAGGCTCAAGGACGACCTGGAGCCAAATCACGAGGGTGAGATCGTTGCTATCCATCCCGATAGCGCAGAACACTTCCTGGGGGAGACCTTGAACGAAGCGGATAAGCAAGCCTTCGCCAAGTACCCCGACGAATGGCTCTACTTCGTGCGCATCGGCTCCCCAGAAGCATCGCTTCCACTGAAGACCTGGTAGCCGTCCCTAGTGCCGAAGGAGGAAGGACAAGATGTACATATTCAAAGCTGGAGTGGTGGGCGCAGGTTTCATGGGCGCCGAGATCGCACAGGTCATATCCTACTCTGGGCTGCCTGTGGTCTTGAAGGACGTTGACCAAGAACTGCTGGACAAGGGGTTGGGCAGGATCCGTGACATATACCAGAGGCGGGTGGACAAGGGCAAGATGAACATGTCCACCCTGACCGAGAAGATGGACCTGATCCAGGGCACCCTTACGTACGATAGCTTTGGAGATGCAGACATCGTAATCGAGGCGGTGCCCGAGAAGATGGATCTGAAGAACAAGGTCCTTCACGAACTGGAGGAAGTGTGCCCTGAAAGCACCATCTTCGCCTCCAACACCACGGCGCTTTCCATATCCGAGATGGGGGCAGCTACGAAGAAACCGCATAAGATGGTGGGGATGCATTTCTTCAGCCCCGCGCACATTATGAAGCTCGTCGAGGTCATCCCTGGACTGGACACGGACGAGGAGACCGTCAACGATGTGGTGATGTTCTCCGAGTCCTTGCGCAAGATACCTGTGGTCGTGCAGGAATGCCCGGGCTTTCTGGTCAACCGCCTGCTGATGGCCTACTTGAACGAGGCCGCCCTATGTCTGGAAGAGGGAGCTGGCACCGCCCGAGAGATCGATGAGGCCATGGTGAAGTTTGGCTGGCCCATGGGCCCCTTCACCTTGATGGACATGGTGGGGGTTGACATCTGCTACATCACTGGAAAGTATCTGACTGAGGAGTACGGAGAGCGCCTCCAGGCAGCCAAGATCTTCCAGAAGCTGTATGACGCTCGTCGTTGGGGAGAAAAGGCCGGGGCTGGCTTCTATGGCTACGGTGACCAGAGTGACGAACCGGTCAACGAAATGGTGCAGGAGATCCAATCTGAATCCGGGGCGGTAACAGGGACCGAGTTCAGCACCGATCGCCTGATGGTACCTATGATCAACGAGGCAGTCCTTTGTCTCCAAGAGCATGTGGCCTCCGCCGGCGACATCGACATGGCTGCCATCGCGGGCATCGGGATGAAGATGGGCGACGAGCGGATGGGCCCCCTGGCCGTGGCCGACAAGATGGGGTTGGACACGGTCCTGGAGAACCTGCAGCGGTTCAAGAAGGAACTGGGACCCAGATTCCACCCGGCGCGTCTCCTGCGACTCCAGGTGAGGGCCAATCACCTGGGTGAGAAGACCGGCAGAGGCTTTCTTGAACACGTAGGCTGACGCCACCGTGCGGAGACACGGAGACGTACGATCAGCGCTGTGTCGCGCACCCACGTGCACCTTGAGAGGAGTAGAGATGACGGAGAGACAATACGCCAAGTTGTCCAAAGACGAACGTGTCGCCATTCTCACCATCGACAATCCTCCAGTCAACATGATCTCCCGCCCCGTGGTCGATGACCTCCAGAGCGCCCTGGAGGAAGCGTGGTCTGACGACGACACCAAAGTCATCGTCATCACAGGGGGTGGCCAGATGGCCTTCGTCGCCGGCGCCGACATCAACGCCATCCTGCAATTGAAGACCCCGGCTGACGCCAAACAGATAGTGACAGAGGTACACCAGCTGTTTCTGAAGATCGAGGACTCTCCCAAACCTATCATCGCCGCCATCAACGGCCACTGTCTTGGTGCCGGGATCGAACTGGCGATGGCTTGTCACATGCGCATCGCCAACAATAGGGCGATGTTTGGGCAGCCAGAGATCGGACTGGGCATTATCCCCGGTTTCGGTGGCACACAGAGGCTGGCTCGACTGCTGGGGAAGGCAAAGGCGCTGGAGTTGATCCTCACCGGTGACAGGATAACCGGTGCCGAAGCCGCCAGCCTCGGCCTGGTGAACAAGGCAGTGCCTGGGACCGAGGTGATGAAAACAGCGGTGGGTCTGGCCAAGAAGATATCGTCCTTTGGTGGACCATCCATCACTGCTGCTCTGGAGTCCGTTACTCAGGGCCTGCGTGTGACCCTGTCAGAGGGTCTCGAGATAGAGACCGACAAATTCTCGAGTCTGGTAGAGACAGAGGACATGGGCGAGGGTCTGAGCGCCTTCCTGGAGAAAAGGCAACCCAAGTTCCAGGACAAATAGGAGGGGACGTCGATGGACTTCGCCCTTACCGAAGAGCAGCAGATGTTCCAGGAGCTGTTCCGCGACTTCGCCGAGAACGAAGTGGCGCCGCTCGCTGATGAGATAGACCGGGAAGAGCGCACGCCTCTGGAGACACTGAAGAAGGCAGCAGAGATGGAGTTCATGGGGCTGCCCTTTCCAGAGGAGTACGGCGGAGCCGGGATCGGCGCTGCAGGGTACTGCCTGTTGGTGGAAGAGTTGGCCAAGGCCTGTCTGGCCACAGCCTGCTGCCTGGGCATCCACACCTCGTCGGGAGCCATGGTTGTCTACCTCGGCGGCACTGATGAACAGAAATCGAAGTATCTGGTGCCCCTGGCCAAAGGCAACAAGATAGGCGCCTTCTGCCTGTCGGAACCAGATGCTGGCTCTGACCTGTCCAGCATCCGCACCACCGCCACCAGAGCAGATGACCATTATGCACTCAACGGCTCCAAGACCTATGTCGCCAACGGCGATATCGCCGAGGTGTTCACCGTCTTCGCCCGAACCTCGAGCGAAGGTGCAGCGGACGGCATAAGCGGCTTCATCGTGGAGAAAGGCTACCCGGGTCTCAAGGTGGGCCGTACCGAGCGCACGATGGGCATCCGTGGCTGTCACGTCGTCCAGATCTTCTTCGACGACTGCCCTGTGCCCGTGGAGAACGTTCTGGGGGGCGAAGAGAAGGGGTTGGGTCGGGGCGCCGAGACGATAGCCCAGACCCAGAACTTCAGCCGCTTGAGCATGGCCGCCACCTGTCTGGGTGCAGCCGAAGGAGCGATGGAGGCAAGCGTCAGGTTCGCCAGGGACCGAGAGCAGTTTGGTGTGCCCCTGGCCAAGAAACAGGCCATCTCCTCGATGATCGCCGACATGGCCACTGAGATCGAGGCTTTGCGGCATCTGGTCTATCGCACGGCCTGGGCCTTCGAACAAGGGGAAGAGTATACGCGGCTGGCGGCCATCTGCAAGCTCTTCGGCTCGGAGGCGGCATGTAGAATCGCCAACAAGGCGGTGCAGCTCCACGGCGGCGCAGGCTATATCAAGGATCTCCCCATCGAGCGCATGTATAGGGACGCCCGGGTGACACGCATTCTGGAAGGCACGAGCGAAATCCAGCGTTTCGTCATCGCCGCAGGCATCTTCCGAGAGCAAGAGTTGCTGCTAGAGCCATAGCCGGCGCATACCGAATTACAGTTCGATCGATGCGTTGTTTGGGAGGACTGCCGGATGCAGTGTATCTTCTGCCGCATTGTCGCTGGTCAGTTGGATAGCGATGTCTTGTACCAGGATGAGGAGATCACGGCCTTCCGAGACATCAGACCACAGGCCCCGACTCACGTGCTCATCGTGCCCAACAAGCATGTGTCGTCGGTGGAGCAACTGTTCGATGGCGACAGCCCACTACTGCTCAGGATGTTCTCCAAGGCACACGATGTGGCGGAGGCAGCTGGCATAGCCGACAAGGGATACCGTCTAGTCATCAACACCGGACCCGATGCGGGCCAGGTTATCGATCACCTGCACCTGCATCTGCTTGGTGGCAAGGCCATGAGGCCGGACGGTTTGGCCCTGCGCTGGAAGGACGAGATGACCTAGCAGCCCAGGAGGGGTTCGAAATGGAGTTGTTGACAGTCGCCATAGACACACCTGAGGGCGGCAATGTGATCCTCGGCCAGTCGCATTTCATCAAGACGGTTGAGGATCTGCACGAGGCGCTCGTCAACTCGGTGCCCGGTATCAAGTTCGGACTGGCCTTCTGCGAGGCCTCGGGTCCCTGTCTCGTTCGCGCCAGCGGAAACGACAAGGGTCTGACAGAGCTGGCACAGGACCAGGCCTTCGCTCTGTCCGCAGGTCACACGTTCATCGTGTTCATCAGAGATGCATTCCCCATCAACTTGCTCGGCGCGATCAAGCAGGTGGCTGAGGTCTGTTCGATCTTCTGCGCTACCGCGAACCCTGTCGAGGTCATTGTGGCCGAGACGGAGCAGGGACGCGGCGTGCTGGGAGTAGTGGACGGCTTCAAGTCCAAGGGTATAGAGACCGAAGAGGATGCAGCCGAGCGCAAGGAGTTTCTGCGCAAGATTGGCTACAAGTTGTAACCAGGCCAGCAGCATCCCGCGAGGGAGCTGGCAGACAGGTTCAGGAGCAGGCTATGGGACTCAAGCACAGACTGGAGAAGGATCTAAGAGACGCCCTGAGGAACAGGGACGAGCAGCGGAAGATGACGCTACGCCTCGTGCTCGCCGCCATCAAGAATGCGGAAATAGAGAAGCGGGGAGAACTCGAAGAGGGCGAACTGCTCGCGGTCCTCTCCAAACAAGCCAAACAGCGGCGCGAATCCGCCGCTCAGTTTGCAGAGGGCGGGCGAGAGGATCTGGTCGCGCAAGAAGAGCGAGAACTCGAGATTATCGAAGAGTACATCCCCGCGCAGTTATCTGAGGAAGAGATAGAGGCCCGAGCCCGAGAGGTCATTCAAGAGATCGGAGCGACGACTCCCTCGCAGATGGGCGAGGTGATGCGCGTGCTCATGCCGCAGATGAAGGGTAGGGCTGACGGCCGCCTCGTCAACACCATAGTCACAGCAATCTTGAGCGAGACAGCCTAGTCGTCCCGCCCGCCAGCGGCTAGCCCGGGGACGGCCCTGGCCGCTCGATGTCATCGTGGAGCGCTAATCGGCGCTCCCTTGCCTAACTCCAGCTGAAACTGCAGGGATAGAGTGGCTCAAGATCCGAACCACAAACCGCCCACCGGTGGTGTGCCAATCGAGCGTCTGACCGCGAGGAAGACCTTCCGCGTCATTGCGTTCTGCGTTCTCCTCGCCGTGGCCCTGAGCTTCGTGTTGATCTTCCAGTTCCTGCCCCGTCAACTCACCCTCGAGCCCGGGGACGTCAGTCCTCGCGATATCCGCGCCTCGAGCAGAATCACCTACGTGAGCGACGTAGAAACAGAGGCCGCACGCCGAAACGCAGAATCGGCTGTGGCCGAAGTCTATGACTATGACCCCGCCGACACCAGTATCGCCCGCGGGCAGATCAACCACGCGAGGAAGATCTTCGAATACGCCGCGGCTGTTCGCGGTGATACCTATGCCTCGCCAGAAGAGAAGATGGAAATGATCGCGGCCATCTCAGCCGTAGATCTGTCACCTACAGCCGTCTCCGACTCCGTGGGCATGGAGGAAGAACTGTGGGACGTAATGGTGGCCAGAAGCGTCGACATTCTGGGCGAAGTGCTGGACCAGGAGATTCGGAGCGATCAACTTGCCCCGGTGAGAGACCAGTTGCATGTCTTCGAGCCCGATCTGACGGAGCGACAAGCCGCCCTGGTCGAGGAGTGGGTGACGGCTTTCATCGTCCCGAACAGCTTTCCCGATCCTCAAGCCACCGAAGAGGCCAGGGCCAGGGCTCGCGAGGCGGTCGAACCCGTCTACATCACCCTCGAGGAAGACGAGATCATCGTCCGCGAAGGCGAGGTCACCAGCCCTGTCGCCTGGGAAGCGTTGATCAAGCTGGGTTTGCTTCAACCCCGAGTGGAGTGGACAGACATCGCAGCCCGGGTTCTTTTTGTGTCACTGCTCGTCTTCATCCTCGGCCTTTACCTGACCATCTTGCACCCGAGTTTCTGGGCCAACTGGCGCGACATGCTTCTCCTGGGCGTTCTGGCCACACTATCCGTTCTGCTCGCGAAGCTGATGATTCCCGGCCACGTAGTGCTGGGCTATCTCTTTCCTCTCGCCACCGCATCAATGCTGCTCACCGCCCTCGTGGACGCCGAGATAGCCATCGTCCTTACAGCCATACTCAGCCCCATGATCGGGTTGATAGCCGGGGGATCTCTCGAGTTTGCCGTCTACTGCTTCGCTGGTGGAGTCACGGCCTCGCTTAGACTGTGGAGGATAGAACGACTGAACGCCTTCCTGTGGGCCGGACTCTACGGGGCCTTGAGTAACGTGAGCGTGGTCCTCGTCTTCCGAGCGCTGGAACAGGACCATGACCTCCTGGGCACGTTCCAGATCGCAGGGGCGAGCGTGGCCAACGCGGTTCTCGCCATGAGCCTGACTTTGGGGGGCTTCTTTCTCTTCAGCAACGTGCTGAA
>DATKVP010000323.1:0-4857 GCA_035530015.1 Anaerolineae bacterium
TCGCCAGGGCTATGGCATCCCCTTCGACCACGATATCCAGATCCAGGGCTGGCTTATCTAGCAGCAGGTCGCGCACAAAGCCGCCTACCAGGTACAGTGAGAAGCCCATCTCCTTGGCCAACCGGCTCGCGCTGAGTGCGAGCTCCAGGAGTGACGAGGGTAGCGCCTGGCGAACTCGTTCCGCCATCCGTCCCGAGGCCGCGCGGTCCCTGGGCTTGGCCCAGAGCTTCAGAAGGTCAGTGCGTGTGACGATGCCGATGATCTCGCCATCCTCCACCACCGCCACCTGACCTACGTCGTGTTGTATCATCATCTCCTGCAGGTGTTCTACAGGATCCGACGGGGCAACCACAACCTCACCCTTGCGCATGTAGTGGCTGATGGCGACGTTTCCCCTTTCGTACTGTAGAGCTTTGTCGATCTCCCTGCGGGTCAACATGCCGAGGACTTTGCCGTTCGCTGCAACCACCGGAAACCCTTCATGCCCATACCTGCGCATCACCTGCGCTGCTTCCAGCACCGAGGTCTCTGGGGGGAGGGTGTACACACCATGGGACATGAGGTCAGCCACGGTCACAGACGGCCGCACTTCGTGAGCGAGTATTTGGAGGAGCTGTTCACGGGTGCTCGCCAGCGTCGTGTCTCTGATCAGTGCAGCTGCTGCCCTGCTGTGCCCACCACCTCCAAAACGGCGCGCAATCGCCGCCACATCGATCGCGTCAGAGTTGCTTCGCGCCACCATTTGGATGTGGGCTTGCAGGTCAACGATGACGAAGAGCGCCGAGGGCTCATACAAATCTCTCAGCTTGTGAGCCAGGCTGGATATTTCTTCATAGTAGTCCTCGGCACTGCTCGCAGTGACAACTACCGTCTGCCCTGTAAACTCGTGGAACTCGGCTGCCTCGACGAGCCTGCGGTAGAGCTCCCGCTGACCCTCGCTAAGAGGTCGGTGGAGAAACTCGTTGACGACGTCCAGGTTTGCTGCCTGCTCGAGGAGCCAGGCAGCGCAACGCGCATCGCGAGGTCTCGTGCCAGGGTAGCTAAGGGAACCGGTGTCCTCGTATATACCCAGCAACAAGAGCGTTGCTTCCACCGGGGATAAGTTGAAGTGAGACTGACATATCTCCTCTACTAGGAGAGTAGTGGTCGAGCCCACATCCCCGCTGTGGAAGCTCATTCTGGCCTCCAACTCCCGCTCCGGTGGGTGGTGGTCGATGAACCGGACCTCCGTGTCGGCAGACAAGCCCTTCAGGGAGGGGATGCTCTGTGTGTCGACGACCGTCATGACCTTGATGCGTCCTCGTGGCACCTCCTCGCGCCGCACAAAGGGAAGCTCGTCCCAATAGAGGGCCAGGAAATCCTGGAGATTGCGATTGAGCCGCTGCGGAAGGACGGCGATAGTCTTGGGGTACAGCTTGACCGCACCCAACATGGATGCCAGGCCGTCGAAATCGGTGTTCTCGTGGGAAGTTACTACCTCCATCCTCCGCTCCCTCATCAGAATTGTATCAGAGCGCGTCCCATTTGACAATCGTGTCACGCTCACGTATAATGGCAAATCGATAGGCACACAGGTTGTGCCTCTTTTCACGGAGGGACATTGCGCTTCTCGAGGATCCGATCGCAGGCGAGGCTCTGGCTTCTGCTCCTGGTTTTTGTCGCTGCGAGCGCCCTGCTCGCGAACATGCTCATGACTCTAGCCCGCTCGGCGAGAGCTTCTGGACCCGACTACCACGCTGCCCGCCTCATCCCGAACACTGACGTGAACCCCTTTGGAGCCAATATGTTCCTCGATCGCGAGGTCGAGGAATGGAAGCTCAGAAAGACCCTTGAGATGGCGAGCGATGCAGGTCTGGGCTGGGTCAAGCAACAGTTCCCCTGGGAGGAGATAGAGCCTGTTCAGAAAGGCGAGTTCTACGACGGACGGACCCGTCGCAGCAGCTGGGAGAAGTACGATCGCATAGTGGACCTGTGCGAGGAATACGGCCTCCAGATCATAGCTCGACTCGATAGGCCACCCGATTGGACCAGAGAAGACAATACGTATAAGGAACGTCCGCCCGACGATTTCGAAGACTACGGCGATTTCGTCTTTGCGTTCGTAGACCGCTATCGTGGCCGAATCAAGTACGTGCAGATCTGGAATGAGCCGAACATCTTTCCGGAATGGGGCAACAGGCCAGTGGATCCCGCGGAATACGTGAACCTTCTCCGGGTCGCCTACGAACGCGCCAAAGAGGCAGACCCCAACGTCTACGTGTTGAGTGCACCCCTTGCCATCACCCTGGGACAGGAACACCCGGAACCGGGCAAGTGGATCAGCATGAACGAGATCGAATTCGTGGAAGAGATGTACAAGGTAGGTGCCAAGGACTACTTTGACATTCTGTCCGCCAATGCCTTCGGGCTGGGCAGCGCACCTGAGGAGGCAGCCCAACCGCGAGTACTCAACTTCCAGCGTGTCCTCTTCCTGCGAGAGGTCATGGAGCGACATGGAGATTCCGGCACACCGATATGGTTCAACGAGTACGGCTGGAATGCCTCGCCCGAGGACTTCCCGGAGGAGCAGCTCGTGTGGCAACGAGTCGGCGAGCAGGATCAGGCAGACTACACAGTTCGGGGCATAGAGTACGCGCAGGAGCGTTGGCCCTGGGCAGGAGTGTTCAATATCTGGTACTTCCGGCAGGTGGGCAGCATCTCTCCCGATAGTTCAGACTACTACTTCCGCGTGGTGGACGTTGATTTCACTCCTCGTCTGGTCTACCACGCGATCAAGGAAGCGGCGCTCGTGCTCCAGCGCCTGGTTGGGCCCGGGTTCTATCAGGAGACGAATCCCGCTCTCGTCCTCAATGGAGATTGGGACGCTGTAATCGAGCCTCAAGCCAGCGGAGAGGCACAAGTCTTGAGCGATGCTGGTGGTTCCACCGCCACACTCTCCTTCGTCGGAGAGAACGCCGATTTGATCGCCACGCTGGGGCCCAAGGGGGGACGTCTGGCGGTGTCGCTCGACAAGCACCCCGTGGACAACCTGCCCAGGAACGGAGACGGACAGTCCTACGTTGACCTGTTCAGCCCGGTTCGCCGGTGGCAACAACGCATCCCACTGGTCTATCAAGCCGATGATGCAGAGCATACGCTCGTCCTGACGGTGCTCGAGCGCGCAAACCTGGCCTCAGCGGGCAACCTGATAGCCATTGACGGCCTCGAGATCACTCGAGGAGAGCGTCCTTCTCTACCGTATGCTTCGGCCGCTGTCTTGGCTCTGGTGGTGGTCGCTACGGGAGGCTTGACGTTCCGGGAGTGGAGATTGCTGCGACGTAGGGCGCGCTGAGCTGCCCATCGGGCCATGGCCTCCGGTCTGAGTGGGCAAAGCCCGTTGGGTAGTCACAAGCACTGTTCTCGCTGACCACCCTCTTGAGGCCGTCCCTGGATGCTTCCGCTCGCTGAGCCACTGCACACAAGATGAGAATCAGTGTTCTGGTCAGAGTCCTCTTGGCAGCTGCCATCCTCGCCCTGTCGTCCGCCGCGGCCAGGATGGACATCGCCCCCAGGCTGTTGCTCCTACAGGGAGATCATCACCGAGCGCAGAAGGAGTACAGTCTGGCTATTGAGCAGTACGCTGAACTGGCTGCTCTGAGACCTCGATTCTCTGTGCCCCACGTTCGCATGGGCGAGATCTACATCGCCCAGGGGAGGTGGGATGAGGCAGAGCAGCAGTTCACGCAGGCGAGAGAACTCGATGAGAGGGATGCTCCGGCGCTGGCTGGGCTGGCGCAGGTTGCCCATCACCACGGCGACAAGTGGAGGGCGGTGGAGCTCTGGAGGGCAGCTCTCGCAGTCAGCCCTCGCGACGTGGAGATCCGTTACGGCGCTGCGCAAACCTACCTTGGTTCTTCCGAGTTCGCGGCAGCGGAGGAGGAATTGCAGCGTATCATCATCCAGGAGGGCGATCACCAGGGTGCTCGCTACCTTCTGGGACTCGTGTCTGCCGCCGAGGAGCGAGCGCTGGCTGTCGAGCACCTGTCCATTGCAGCCTCAGGTGGCGACACAGTCCTGGCGGCGAGCGCCCGGGAAATGCTGGAGGTCCTGGCGGACATCGGCTCTGGGCAACAAGATGTCGGCCACGAGGCAGCGCTTCTTGCTCATGCCTATCTACGGTTGGAAGAGCCGACTCTGGCTCTCAGACAACTGAAGCGAGTGATATCCTTGCAGCCCGAGAACTACAACGCCCGCGCCTACGCAGGATACACCCTGTTCTCCTTGAGCGACCATGACTCGGCCCGCCGAACGCTGCGCGAAGTCACCCGTGAGGATCCGAAGAACCCACTGGGCTACTACTTCCTGGGGCTTCTACATCGCTCAGAAGGGTATTGGCCCACAGCGCTGTGGGAGTTCCAGAGAGCTTTGCACCTTGACGCCTCCAATGCGGCCGTCTACGCCGAGATAGCGAACACGTATCAACGCACGGGGCGGGTCGCGGAAGCCGGCGAGTGGTACCGGGCAGCTATCTTCGTGGCCCCCGACGAGCCAGGTTTTCGTCTGCTCCTGGCGCAATTCTATGCGGATGTGGTTCTGAAGCCGGAGAGGGCCCTCGCCGCTGCCAGAGAGGCCGTCGCCCTGGCTCCTGGCGACCCAGTGGCACGGGAGCTCCTCGGCTGGGCCCACTACCTGGTGGGCAACCTGCCTGAAGCGAGGATCAGTCTAGAACACGCGCTTGACCTTGACCCCACCTTCGCTCGCGCCTACTATCATCTGGGGATAGTGTACGAAGATGTGGGCGACCGGGAAATGGCGCGCTGGGCGTTTCAGCGAGCCGTAGACCTGGATGAGGACGGAACGTACAGGGCGAAAGCCGCC
>DATKVP010000324.1:0-3641 GCA_035530015.1 Anaerolineae bacterium
CCGAAGCTCTCGAAACCGGTGGATGGGGCACAGAAGACGTGGGAACTGCGGTAGTAGCGGGGTAGCTCCTCGTCCGATACGCGGCCCACGAACTTCACGCCGGTCAGGTGGTGTTCGCGAGTATAGTGGAGGAAACTGGACATCTCCTTCTTCCTGTAGGCTCCCACGACAATGAGGCGCGCATGCGGCAACTCCTCCTTTATGAGGGGGAAGGCGTGCAGCAAGTAGCGGAAGCCCTTTCGCGGATCCAGCCGGCCCACGAAGAGAATGTTCAGCCTTCCATCTGCGTACTGTTCGAGGGGGCGAACGTGCTCGCCGCCGAAGCGGTTCACATCTATGCCGTTGGGGATGATGGCGAACTCGCCGCCAAAGTAGCGGGCCACGGTTGCTTTGGCCGCTTCGGACACGGCGATCTTCCCGTGCAGCTTGTCGAAGAAGGGCTGGAAGACTCGTCTGCCGTACTGATAGATGAGGTGTGTGTCGCGATAGGCGTGAAAGGTGCCCACGTTGATGGCACGGGAGTGGGTCAGGGCCATGATCGGAACAGGCAGCGTCATGGGCTCGTGGGTGTGAACGATGTCAAAGTTTTCGGCGTGAAGTGCTCTCCTGACCCTCCAGTTCACAGCCGGGGAGTAGGGGATGCGAGCCTTGGAGCCGCTGAAGGGTATGGAGATGACCCTGCTGGTGGTCACTACCACGTTGTCAGCCAACTGCTCCGGGTCTTCTCCGGCACAGGGGGCGATGATCTTTACTCGGTGTCCCAGGTCTCTGAAGTGCTTGTCCAGGTACTGAATGTGCTGAGTGACCCCTCCCGGGAACGGGAAGTCGTATGGCGACACGAGAGCGATATTCATAGTCGCTGGCCTTTTCGCGCGGAGTCTATCGCTCGCCTGACGTGCTGGCTGGGCATGATCACCATGCTTCTCAGCATTTGCTCGCCAGCGATGGACATCAGGCGACGATGATCCTCAAAGTCCAGGAACCGTCCTTCTGCCTGGGTGGTCCTCTCCCTGAGGGCCTGCCGGAGGTCGTCTGCGCTCTTGCCTGGGAACAGGGTGTATCCAGAACCGATGAACTCCAGGGAGTGGGCATCGCTCCCCCCCAGTTCGGCGAGGTGCCATCGTTCACGGTTAAGGGTTTGCACCTTCTGATAGATTACGCGGCCAGCCAAGGTGGGATTGAGGACCTCGAGGCCCTCGACAGTGACATCGTTACCCAGGTCTTCTGTGAGCCTTCGCAGGCCCCGGTATCCGATGCTGCGTGTGAGCCAGCTCATGGGGTGGGGAACGACACAGAAGCCGCCCTGTTCGTGGACCAGCCGGATCGTTCGAGCCAAGGGCATCAACATGCGAATGGGTTGCTCCAGGTTGTAGGCGAGGAGGTGCCCCTCTAGCGTGGTGATCTCCATTCCCACCATGATCTCGAAACGATACTGCTTTCTGGCAGCCAACTCTCTGGCCTCCAGGGCACCCTCAAGCAGGTCGTGGTCGGTGATGGCGATGAGCTCCAGGTCCGTCTCTTGTTCCACGTAGTCCAGTATCTCGGCGACACTCGCGACACCGTCGCCAGCACCACTGTGAACGTGCAAATCTGCCTTGGTCAGTGTGGTCTCATGCTGCATGTCGGCCATCTTCCCATATAGGATGTAGCACGAGCCACTGCTCCGGGTGGCGCCCGATCCATTTTTCCATTCTGGCCACCACCTTGGGCACGTTCACTCGCACGTCGTGCTCAAGGTCGCCGGTCTTCTCCAGTTGCAGCAGGGGTTCTATCTGTAGCACGGCAGTATTATCCGGCTGTCGGAGTGCGAAGCAGGTGGTAATGTTCGCTCCGGTGCGTAGAGCGAGTTGCACGGCTCCGTCGGGCATCCGCGCCCTAGCTCCGAAGAAGTCCACCAGGATACCGCTCCCCGTGAGGTCACGATCCCCGGCCAAGGCAACCGTCTCCCCACGGCGCAGAGTTCGAAATAGCCCCATGAGGGGCCCGTCGACCGGCAAGAACCTGATCCATTCTCTGTCGCGTAGTTTGCAGATGTACTGGTACAGCCTCTCCGGTTCCAGATGCTCCGCAGGGGTGGTCAGTGTGAGGTCGAGGTTTCTGCCAATCTGCCACAAGGCATCGAAGGGGCCAAAGTGCGCTGAGACGAGGATCAGCCCGCGACCATCGCGGAGGCCCTCTTCCACATAGTGGAGGTCGCGGACGGTGATAGTGGATGTCGCCTCGTCTTCGGCAAGGCGGTGCTTGTGAAACAACTCGTAGTAGTTCTTGGCCAGGTTCCGGAAGACCTCCAAGGCTGTGGCCTTGATGGTAGGCTCATCGGCCTCGCCGTCGAGTACGTGATACAGGTTGTCCCTGAGTGCGGCTCTGCCACGTGGGTGGAGGTAGTAAGCCAGTATGCCCACCTGCGTGGCCAGACGGTAGCCCACACTGGTGGGTACGAGGGGGGCAAGGGCGCCCAGTGCTCGATACGCGTAGTACAGAAGAGGCGATTGGCTCATGGTTGTTCGCGCGTTGAGGGCCACATGCGCCTGAACATGAACCATTGATCGGGGTAGCGCCTGATCACGTCTTCTTGGATGCTTACGAGTTGCTGAGTGATGCGTTGAACATCCGATTCCCGGTCGTCGGTGATCTCGAACTCCAGCGCAGGGAATATCTCGCCGATGTAGTCGTCACTTTCGTTACGCACCAGGTAGCCAGTGACCAACTTCGCTCCGGTCCGCAGAGCCAGGGCCGCTGGTCCGGTGGGCCAGGCGATGTGCTGACCGAAAAACTCCACCGCAACTCCCTCATCCGGGGGCAGAGGACGGTCCGTAACCAGGCCCACGCCTTCGTTTCTTCGTAGTGCTCCGTAGACCCGCTTCAGGGCGTACTCCATGGGGATGAGCTCTATTCCTCGCGATGCACGAGATCTGATGGCCATGCGGTTGATTCTCTCATTCCCCAGGGTCTCCGACACCGCGCTGACGCGATAGCCGCGGTTGACCAGGGCCACCCCCGCCATCTCCCAGCTTCCCAGGTGACTCCCCACCAGGAGTACACCTTTTCCGTGTGCGAAGGCCGAGTCGAGGTGCTCCCAGCCTGATGCCTTTAGTCTGCGTTCGATGGCTGATGGATCAAGGTTTCTGCTGCGGGCGAAATCCACCAGCAGCCTCAGGTAGTTGCGGAAGGAGCGCCTGGTTGTGGCCCGAATCTCCTGATCGGTGGCCTCAGGACCCAGGACGTGTCGCATATTCTCGATGACATTGCGCCTGCCCCTAGGCCAGAATGCGTAGACCAGGTCGCCACCGATGCTGGCTATCCTATAGCAGAGCCCTAGTGGGAGGTGCTGGGCGAGGAAAACCAGGCACAAGACCAGCCAATAGACGATCATGCGTTTTCCTCTGGCGGCGGGTGCGCACGAGCAGCACTTCGCCCTGAGGTTACTTCCCCCGGATGAAATCCTCCACCATATTGCGCGCTTCGTCGTCTGTGTACTGCACGGGAGGGGTTTTCATGAAGTAGGCGGCAGGACCCGGCAGCGTCCCGCTCATTCCTCTGTCCAAGCCCAGCTTACAGCACCGCACAGCGTCAATGACTACGCCGGCCGAATTGGGTGAGTCCCAGACTTCCAGTTTGAGCTCAATGTTGAGAGGCACGTC
>DATKVP010000325.1:0-4998 GCA_035530015.1 Anaerolineae bacterium
GACATCGGGCCCGATGACGCGAATCACGCGCAGCACGGCATATTCATCATGTATGACCCGCGCCAGCATGGGCGGGGCAGCGTGGAGGATCTGCAACTGATGGACGTGGCGCCGACCGTGCTCGACGTACTTGGATTGCCCATTCCGGCTGACATGCAGGGCAAAAGAATAGCTTACAGAAAGGGTTAGAGCAATACCTCATGGAACAGCAAGGTCTTACATTATGGTTCACAGGGATGTCCGGTTCAGGCAAGACGACGCTGGCGCGTGCTGTAGAAGCCATCCTTCGGGATAGAGGTCTGAAGGTTGAGGTGCTCGACGGCGATGTGGTGCGCACCAATCTGAGCAAGGGTCTGGGCTTCAGTAAGGAAGACCGAGACACGAACATCAAGCGTATCGGCTTCGTCTGCAATCTTCTGGCGAGAAACGGCGTCGTGGCTATTGGAGCTGCGATTTCACCATACCGTGAAGTACGAGATTCCATACGTCAGGACATAGAACGCTTCGTCGAGGTCTACTGCCAGTGCCCGCTGGATGTCCTCGTCGAACGAGACGTGAAGGGACTGTACAAGAAGGCGCTGGCAGGGGAGATCAAGAACTTCACCGGGGTTTCCGATCCCTACGAGGAACCTCTCCACGCTGAGGTCGTAGTGAACACTGACTCGGAGGCTCCTGAATTCAGCGTGGCCAAGATCCTCGCCAAACTAGAGGAATTGAACTACATACCGCGCGCCTCGGCAGGCAAAGGCGAGGCCTACAGCGAGGAAGAAGAGCAGATACTCGAGGACAGGCTGGAAGCTCTGGGCTATCTCTAGCACCCGCGACAGATCTCTCCCATCGGCGAAGCACCTTTCTCTACTGGGCTAGGTTCCGAGGGAATCGATGACCACGCGTGTAGTGCTGGCAGACGACAACGAGGCTTTTCGCGAGGTCACCGCGAAGCTTCTGGAAAGGCTGGGCTACAGCGTGGTCACCGCCCCAGATGGGCGCCATGCTCTCCAGGCCGTGAGGCAACACAGTCCGGACCTGCTGGTCCTTGACATAATGATGCCGGGTATGAGCGGTATCGATGTCGTGAAGCAGGTCAGGGATCAGGACCGCTTGATAGGCATAGTGATGGTGACCGCGTTTGGCTCTGAGGAGGTCGCCGTGCAGGCACTCACTGCCGGGGCGGATGACTACCTGATCAAGCCTCTGGATTACCAGGAGGCGTTCATCAGGCTGGAGAGGGTGGTGGAGCGCAGCCTGCTGCGGCGGGAGAGGATCCGCCTTCAACAGGAGTTGGAAGCGGCGCACGGGGAACTGCAGGCCAGGTACGGGGAACTGGAGGGCAGCTATCGGCGCATCAGGGAGCTGGAGGAGCAGACGCGGGACATGCTGGAGCGGTACCTCCCCACCCAGGTGGCTCAATATCTCATTGATAACCCCGCTCGCGCCAACCTGGGGGGCGAGAGACGCGAGGTGAGCATACTCTTCGCTGACCTGCGTGGATTCACCGCGCTGGCGGAGAAGATGTCACCGGAGAGCTTGATAGACGTCGTGAATGACTACCTGGCTCTGGCCACCGACAACATTATCGCCCACGGTGGTGTCCTGGATAAGTTCATGGGCGACGCGGTCATGGCACTCTACAACTCCCCGCTTGACCAACCTGACCATGCTCTGCGGGCGGTGAGGACGGCCTTTGCCTTGAGAGAAAGCTTCGGGCGTCGGCGTACCGAGCCGGTGCTGCATTGCGGCTTCGGCATCAGTACCGGAGAGGTGGTGGTCGGAAACATAGGCAGCGAGGCTCTGATGAACTACACCGCCGTGGGCGATGCTGTGAATCTGGCTTTTCGTCTTCAGGAACAGGCCCAGGCAGAGCAGATCCTTATGAGCCGCGCCACCTATGAACAGGTCAAGAACTCGGTGGAAGCCAGATCACTCGGCCGGATGCGGATCAAGAGGCGCGCTGAAGACGCCGAGGTCTATGAAGCTGTGTCGCTGATGCCCGATCGTGCCGGGGACCAGGACTCTCCTAGCGCTTGACGGAGAACCCGTACTTGGCCAGGGGTTCGCTCAACCCCCGGTATTCCGCGAAGGTCAGGACGAAGGGTTTGACCTTGCCATAGTCCACACGGCGACCCGAATCGTCGACATACTCCTCGTCCACGTGCACTGCCACCACTTCGCCCAGGAATAGATCGTGGGCACCCAGCTCCAGCTTCTCCCTCACCTTGCATTCCATGTTCACGTGGCATTCCGCAATGAGCGGTGCCTTCACCTCGGAAGCTGGCTCCGGGGTCAGGCCTGTAGCCGCGAACTTGTCGGTGTCACGGCCTGAGACCTGACCGCAGTGGTCTGTTGCCTCCAGCAGCTCATCTCCAGGTATGTTGACGACGAACTCCCCGCTCTCCTCTATCAGACGGTGAGAATGCCGCTCTTTCCGAACGGCGATCCCCACCATGGGTGGATCCGAGGACACCGTACCCACCCAGGCCAGGGTGATGATGTTGGGTCTCTCGATGCCACAGGTCACCATGACGACAGGCACCGGATAGAGGTAGGTAGAGGGTTTCTTTTTCGTTTTCGCCACCTGTACTTCCTCCCTTAGTCGCTGATCATATTGCCGCTCCGCAATGTTATCATACTCCGCACGTCCAGACAAGGTCACCGTAACGCGTGAGTGCGGGCGCTGGAGATCATCGCTTGCGGTCCGCCGCACCACGCGACATCTTGTGGTAGGAACAGTAGCAGCCACGATATCTGGTGTTGGGCACTTGACAATCAAGATTCGCTATGCCATAATCTCTGGGTGCTGGACACTACATTTCCCGATCCGATCCCGGTCAGGCGCGATTGGGGAGAGATGAACTGGAGGGTTCGGCCCAGGCCAAGGGGGAGGTCATGGAATCTGCGAGACACTCGGCCAAGGCACTCGGGCATCCACGCGTGGAGATCGGCTCTCGAAGGCTAGCCAAGAGGGACTGGGGTGCCCGACGTGCGCTGGAGCTGTTCTTCCTCCTCATGGGTCATCCAGAAGGTCTGACCAGAGAGCAGATCCTGGAGCATCTGTTCCCCGAGTGCGACCAGGTGAGTGGCGATGGCCTGTTCCATTCGACACTCTACAGGTGCCGCCAGGCCGTGGGCAAGGATACGATCCTCTGGGATGACGACATCTACCAAATAGCCGATCTCGGTTCCTGGGGCTACGACGTTGCCCAATTCGAGACTCTGGTCAAGCGGGCCGGGGAGACGACGGAAGAAAACGTGGCTCGAGAGCTTCACGAGAGCGCGATTCGGCTATACGATGGGGACTACCTCGAGGGGTTGGTCTCAGAATGGTGCGAGGCGACCAGGCTGAGATTGAGGCACCTGTACACGCGGAGCGTGCTATTCCTGGCTCACTCGTACGCGGAATTGGACTTGCACGAGAAGGCTCTGGAGTTGTTCAGGCTCGCCATCGCCAAGGACTACTACCTGGAAGCGGCCCACAAAGGTGCTGTGGACTCGCTGTTGACTCTAGGTGATAGACTGGCGGCCATTAGGCATTATCTGGACCTCGTGGAGAGACTGAAGCGAGACGTTCCCTCTGAGGAGAGGCAACAGATCCCCGGTTTGGTGGAAGAGATCCTGGGCATGTCGCTCGGCGACCTCATCTCCGCGCGTGGCTCAGTTCGGTACAGCGGGTCAGATCCTGGGGGTCGATCCGGTTCTCGACGCGGTGAGCAAGTCGTTGACTCACCAACGCCGCGGGCGATGGATTGACAGCCTCCCACAGCTGGCGTATAATGAGCGCCAGCCGTCACCCGGTTCGGGCGGTCTCGTTCGGGTGCGGAAGGGAGGTGAGCAGGGATGATGCGCCGGATGACGTATCGCCGTATGCCCTTCACCTGAAAGGGCTGAAGCCAAGCCGTTGGCGCGATGCACGGGCTGCATCAGGTTTCTGATTGTTTGGTTGCCAGCTGGCCAGAGCCTGCTCCCTCAAGCCGAGGCGGACCCCGGTCGATTGTCGGCTAGATTCTGCTCCTGGTTCTTCCTCTCCTTGAGTTGCGAGTTCTGTCGAGCAAGGCTAGGTCGCAACTGGAGATGAGGGAGGGACCAACCCCCTCACTTGTACCCCCTGAGGTGTGATGAATGATCTACTTTGATAACGCGGCTACTTCCTGGCCGAAGCCAGCCGTCGTTCTCGAGGCGATGTCGCGCTTCATGACCCAGGTGGGCGCCAATCCCGGTCGCTCAGCCCATCGCCTCTCTATTGAGGCAGGCCGGATGCTCTACGAAACCCGCGAGGCTCTGGCCGGGCTCTTCAACTTGCCGGACCCTTTGCGCATCGTCTTTGGGCTGAACGCCACCGAGGCTTTGAATCTGGCTCTTTGGGGAATGCTGCGGCCCGGGGACCGTGTCATCACCAGCAGTATGGAGCACAACTCTGTGATGCGGCCACTGCGTGCCCTGGAACGCGATCGCTTGGTGAACGTCGATGTCATACACTGTTCCTCCGAGGGGTTCCTCGACCCGGCCGACCTGGAGTCGGCGGTGAGGGCAGACACCAGGATGATCGTGCTCAACCATGCGTCCAATGTGGTGGGAAGCCTGCTGCCGGTTGCCGACGCAGGACGTATCGCCAGAGAGCACGATGTCCTTCTCATGGTTGATGCCGCTCAGACGGCGGGCGCCTACCCCATCGACATGGAAGCCATGCACATAGATCTACTGGCTTTCTCTGGGCACAAGGCGCTCTATGGTCCTCAGGGCACGGGCGGGCTTTGCATCGGGGAGCGGGTTTCCGCAGAGGAGATGGACCCCGTGAAGCGTGGGGGTACGGGAAGCCGCTCTGAGTGGGAGGAACAACCAATGTTCTTTCCTGACCGGTGCGAGAGCGGGACTCCCAACACGGTGGGTCTGGCGGGCCTGCGGGCCGGTGTGGAGTTTGTCTTGCAGCAGGGCGTGGAAGCTATCCGCGTCCAGGAGGTGAGTCTAACCCGGCGGCTGGTGGCGGGATTGCTGGAGATACCT
>DATKVP010000326.1:0-7513 GCA_035530015.1 Anaerolineae bacterium
TGAGGAAGTGGTGGGTCATTGCGCTGGCCTGTGTGATCACGGTGACGAGCGCGGTGATCTTCAGCGAGATCCAACCACCGATCTATCGCTCTTCAGCTGTCCTACAAGTGATCCCAGCCAGATACGACTACGGGCTTACCCTCGCTGCGGAACAGCTGCTGAGGCAGTTCGCAAACCAGATTCACACCACCACCATGGCTCAGCAGGTCATAGACGAATTGCAGCTTGACATAAGCACAGACAAGCTGCTGGCTGGCGTGACGGTGGCTTCCATCTCGGAGGATTTCCTGATTCAGATTGATGCCGATAGGCCCGATCCCCAGGAGGCGCGGGACGTGGCGAGCACGTTCGCCTACGACTTTGTGGCCTTCCACGCAGCCGAGATACTGGACATAGACCGGCAAGATCGGGTTCAGATACGAATTCTCGAGGACGCGAGGTACGGCTGGGTGCACTGGCCGAAGACGAAGACCCTGGCCTTGGCTGGGGGCGTGTTGGGATTGCTCATAGGGCTGCTGCTTGCCTTCGGCCTGGAGTATCTGGAGTCCGATGTGCTCAGGTCCACGGAAGACGTGGAGCGGCACGTAGGCGTCACCGTGCTGGGCTCCATCCCCAATATAGGGGGAAGCGGCGGAGCAGGGAGGCGCAAGAGCAGGTCAAGGAGCTCTGCCCTACCTCCCGCGAGGTAGACATTGTTCGCCCACCATGGTTGCGGCTCGGGAGCAGTCACGAGTGGTTGCCGTGCCGCAGGCGGGGCGATATAATCAGGTATTACGCACCAGCACCAGAGGAGTGATATGATGGTTGCGAACAACCCATCGGAAAGTCTAGTCACGCTGACCAATCCCAGGTCCCCGGTGAGCGAGGCGTACCGCACACTGCGGACCAACCTCGAGTTTTCGAGCCTGGACAAGCCCATCAAGACTATGGTGGTCACTTCTCCGGGCTTGGGGGAAGGGAAGTCCACGACTCTCGCCAATCTGGCGGTGACATTGGCGCAGGCGGAGAAAGAGGTCATTCTTGTGGATTGCGACTTGCGGCGTCCATCCCAGCATGAGATCTTTGGCTTGAGCAACGGGGTTGGACTGACCACGATGGTCATGGACGACGGGGCGATGAAAGACCCGCCCCTGCTCGACACGGGGGTGGCGGGGTTGCGACTTCTGCCCAGTGGTCCTCTTCCTCCGAACCCGTCGGAGCTTGTGGGATCGCGTCGCATGGCAGAGATCATCAGCGTGTTGGGTGAGCGGTCTGATATCGCTCTCTTTGATGCGCCTCCCGTCGTCGCCGTCACTGATGCGGCTGTCCTCGCGTCACGGGTCGATGGAGTGTTGCTGGTCATCAAGGCCGGGGCCACCAAGCGAGATCACGCGCAGAGGGCGAAGGCACTGCTGGAAAAGGTCAACGCGCATCTGCTGGGAGTTGTCCTCAACAATATCAAGATGGACACCAGCTACTATAGCTACTACACTGAGAAGCAGAGCGACTAGCAGGGCGATACAGCGGGGGAGTGATGAAGGCACTGATCCTGAGCGGCGGTAGGGGCACTCGCCTCTACCCCATTACCTACACCAGCGCCAAGCAACTGGTCCCTGTGGCCAATAGGCCGGTTCTTTTTCGCGCCATAGATGCCATCGTCGAGGCAGGCATCAAGGACATCGGGATCGTCGTTGGAGATACCGCTGCCGAGATAGAGGCGGCGGTCGGTGACGGCTCCGCCTGGGGAGCCGCCGTGACCTACATCGAGCAGGAGGCTCCGCTGGGCCTGGCACACGCGGTCCTGATCTCGGAGCATTTTCTGTCCAATGATCGATTCGTGATGTTCTTGGGCGACAATGTCTTGGAGGGGGGCATAGCCGACCTCGTGCGGCAGTTCGCCGCAAGCGACTGGAATTCACAGATCGTCCTCACGCGGGTCGAGGATCCCGAGCACTTCGGCGTGGCTGAGTTGAGGAACGGTCAGGTGTTGAGGCTGATCGAGAAGCCCAAGGACCCGCCGAGCGATCTGGCGCTGGTGGGCATCTATATGTTCGATAGGCACATCTTCGAAGCGGCCAAGAACATCAAGCCCTCGTGGCGTGGCGAGCTGGAGATCACTGATGCGATCCAGTATCTGGTGGATCACGGCTACAAGGTATATCCATACGTGCACGAGGGATGGTGGATCGACACTGGCAAAGCCGAAGATATGTTGGATTGTAACCGCCTCCTGTTGGAGAGCATGGAGCCTCGGAGCCTCGGTGTTGTGGATGAGAAGTCCAATGTCTCCGGCCGGGTGGTAATCGAGAAGAATGCCCAGATCGTCAACAGTACTGTCCGCGGGCCAGCTATCATCGGCGAGAACAGCCGCATTGTGGATGCCTATGTGGGTCCGTACACCGCCATCTACCACGACGTTCTAGTGCAGAACAGCGAAATCGAGCACTGCATCATCCTGGAGAATTGCAGGATCGTGGACGTCGGCGCTCGAATCGAGGACAGCCTGATCGGGCGCAACGTGGAGATCACTCGCTCGCCACTGAGGCCCAAGGCGTACAGGATGACCATAGGGGATAACAGCTACGTCGGGATCTTGTAGCCCCTGGCGAGCCAGGTGTCTTGCTTGCGTGTCGTGCCTGGCGAGGGTTTGAGTGGAGTTGGGACAAGGCGTTTCTAGCACGAGGGAAGAGTTGTCTGAATGAAGGTCACTTTAGTTTGCAGTGGAGGGGGTGTAAACGGCTTCAACAGCGCGGGTAAGGGCATGTCCGGGGGATGGATCGGCCACGGATTGGCCTTGCTCTCGGCCTGTGCCAAGGAAGCTGGTTACGAGGTCGATCTCATAGATCGCAGGGCCCTCCGTGACTGGGATCATTTTCGAGAAGAAGTCCGCTTGCGGAATCCTGATGTAGCAGGATTTGGGATGCTGAGCGTGGACTTCAACCCGGCCATGAGGGGCATCGAGCTTGTGAAGGAGGTCAATCCGGACACGATCGTTGTGGCTGGGGGGCCTCATGCCACGCTTGCCCCCGATGAGGTGGTACGGCAGCCGTTGGTGGATCACCTGGTCCTCGGTGAGGGTGAAATCACGTTCGTAGAGATGCTTCGCCAGTTCGAGCGCGGCGAGGAGGTCGAGCGCGTCGTTCAGGGGGAAAGACCTGACCTGGATCAGCTCCCCTATGCGGATCGAGACATCTACCTCCATGAGTGGCGCAAGGCCGGCTACGACTACGATTCCCCAGAGGCTCCTCTCTCTGCGGAGACGTTGCCCCCGTTCGTGACCGTCATCGCTGGCAGGGGCTGTCGGTACAATTGTAGTTTCTGCAAACCGGGTGAAGACATTCTTTTCGGGAAGGGCGTGCGGCGCAGAAGCGTGCCACATGTCATCGGTGAGTTGAAGCACCTGCGGGACAAGTACCAGTTCAATACGCTGATGATCCACGACGACTGTCTGACCGAGGATCGTGAATGGGTCACCCAGTTCTGTGACAGCTACGAGGCGGAGGGGTTCACTCAGCCGTTCTGGTGCCAGGCGCGGGTTGATCACGTGGTGAGACACGAGGATATGATCCAGCGCATGGCCCAGGTGGGCCTGGCGGGCCTCTTCCTCGGGTTCGAGAGTGGGAGCGATCGCGTCCTGAGGTTCATTCGCAAGGGCACTACGCTGGCCAAGAACCTGGAAGCGGCACGAATCTGCCGCAAGTACGGCATTCGCATCTGGGCCAACTACATGCTGGGACTACCTACGGAAACGGAAGAGGAGATCAAAGAGACGATCGCCATGCTGAAGAAGATCGATCCTGACTACTACAGCCCGGCATACTATACCCCGTATCCCGGTAATGATCTCTACAAATACTGCATCGAGCATGACCTATCGCTCGTCAAGGACCACGACGGCTATAGCCGCAACCCTACAGAGCCCAAGACGAAAGGGCATGATCCCGAGTACCTGAGATGGGCTCTTGAGGAGTCGCAGCGCCGGTCGCTGCGCAATACGATCAGACGAAGGACGACGTACCTCTTGCATCGCTATGCGTCACCGAGGAAGGCCGTCTCCAGGCTGACCAGAGCGGTGCGGGCCTAGTCTCAAAGGGGGTGTCACATGGCTAGTCCATCTGCGGCCAGGGATCTCAACTATGAGCGGGCGCTGCAAGCAATAGGGCGTCTGGCAGAGAAACAGAGGTTGCGCGATCTCTGCATACTGGAGGTGGAGGGGGGAGTGGTGCTCCAGGGACGAGCCTTGGTAAGCTCGAGGGACGGTTTCAACCTTGTCTCCAAGACCAGGATCCTCAGCCGAGATGACCTCGATCGGCTGATGCGCGGCTTGTGACCTGGAGTCTGTGGTTGCAGAGAGGGGGAATCGATGCAGAAGCTCTTCCAAGGCATGCTCAAGACCGACTACCAGGATGTTCTGAGGACCATCGGTCACTACATTGACGAGCACGGCTTCACAGACATCAGGCTCATCGAGACAGAGGACGGACTGATCCTTCAGGGCAAGCTTAGCACGGGCGAGGCCAGGGGTGACAAGAAGACAGAGACCTATCTACTCACCGTGCAGGATGTCCGGGATCTGATGAGAGAGGCCTACACTCGTCGAGGCACGAAGCTGTAGTCAGGCGACGATGCCTACTTGAGGGAGGTTTGGGAACTTGAAGAGCTTGCTGATCACGGGCGGTGCTGGATTCATTGGCAGCAACTTCGTCCACCACGTCCTGGATAAGTACCCCGATTGCAGAGTCGTCGTTTACGACACCTTGACCTACGCGGGTAATCTGGATAACCTGCTTGACGTAGCGGATGACCCCCGCTACAGCTTCGTGCGGGGGGATATCTGTGACAGGGAACTGGTAGGCCAGGCTGTCCGCGAGCACGAGATCGATGCCATAGTCAACTTTGCCGCCGAGACCCACGTGGACCGTAGCATTCTGTCCGCAGGCAGTTTCATCCAGACAGACGTCTACGGCACGCATGTGCTCTTGGAGGCTGTGCGGGAGTTCGGTCTGCGGAGGATGTTGCACGTCTCTACGGACGAGGTGTATGGCAGCGTTGCCGGGGCATCATCGCTGGAAACGGACAACCTGCTCCCCAACAGCCCATATTCGGCAAGCAAGGCCGGGGGAGACCTGATGTGCCGCGCCTACCACGTTACCTACGGTGTGCCTGTGGTCATCACACGCGGCTCGAACAATTTCGGGCCATATCAGTACCCCGAAAAGGTGGTCCCTCTATTCATCACCAACGCGCTGGACGACAAGCCCGTGCCTCTCTATGGAGATGGACAGAATGTCCGAGACTGGCTGTACGTCCTCGACCATTGTGAGGCCATCGACCTGATGCTACGGGAAGGCCAGGATGGAGAGGTCTACAACGTCGGAGCCGACCATGAGCTGACCAATCTGGAGCTCACCCAAACCATCCTGGATCTGGTGGGCAAGCCGAGAAGCCTGATGAAATTCGTCGAGGACCGTCCGGGCCATGACAGGCGATACTCCCTCGATTCCAGCAAGATCCGCGCCCTGGGGTGGCGAGCTCGTCACCGCTTTGAGGAGGCGCTGGAAGGAACCGTGCGTTGGTACACCGACAACCGCTGGTGGTGGGAGAAACTCAAAGCGGGGGAATACGAGAGCTACTACCAGAAGCAGTATGGTACCCGGCGGGGGCTGAAGGATTCCTAAAGGCGATGATGGCGCGATGAGTTCCTGAGTCGCCCGTGAAGGCACAGTAGTTGTCTTGTAGCAGAGTCTCCATGCGGTACGACACCTCGTGACCATCGATGGAGACTCTTTCTATTCCCCTTCCAGGTGGCAGAAGAACGGCCATCTCCACAGGTTGCGGGTGGTTTGAGCCGTAGTCGAGCACTATGAACCCCGGTTCGTGCCTGTACTCGTATGAGGCATAGAGCCCGGTAGCCGGGTGGACGATGCGGACCTGACCGTCGTGTTCTCCCAGCCGGGGACGGAGCACGAGGACGTCGGTTCGTATCGTGACCCCGAACAGTCCTCGCAGGACGGCCTCAGCCATGGTGGCTGCCGCGCTCGCATAGTTGCCGGATCCCCATCCTTGGCCTGTCGAGGGTCTCTGCCACTCGAAGACCTGCCCCGGATGTTGGGTCCACTCCTCGGCCACCATCCTCAAGTGGGCCAGAGCCAGGGTCGACTGGCCGGTCTCGAACTCCGCCGTGATCTGCACGCCGCCCCACCAGTCCCAGAGTCCACCGTTCTGATACTCCCCAGCCGACATCTGCGGGTGAGCGAAAAATCCGGGGGGATAGGGTGGATAGATGCTGAGGCCTGGCTTGCTAGCCCCAGCAGAGAGCCGGGCGCGTTCCAGGGCGGCCAGAGCCATAGTCGCCCGCGAGGGGTCGCTCAGTCCGACGTAAACGGCCAACGCATTGGAGATGCTGACCATCTGCTCTTCGGGAAAGGGATGGTTGAGGGGTGTGACGTGCAGATGAAGGAGGTAGGATCCATTGCGCTCGTTCCAGAGCCTGGCGTTGGTGGAGCTGCGGATTCGCTCTGCCCTCTGCCTGAGGTCTATTGACCTCATCCTTACCCCAGCCGCCTCGTTCATCTCCGCCAGTTGGAGGAGGGCGCGGTAGGTGAGGGCCTGATCGTAGATGGAGCAAACCCAGTGATCGGTGCCTGGGTCGATGTCGGTGGGGTTAGCCGAGGGTTCGAACTTGACGTCACCCCAATCGGTGGTGTGCCCTCGCTTGATCAGGCCCGTAGCGGGGTCGAAACGGTGGTCGTAAAGCCAGTCCAGGGCACGATTCATCCGCGAGAGGATGGTCTCCCCCCTTATTTCCTTCTGTAGCCAGTCTGTACCCCCGACCGTCTTGTAGTACTGGTATGCGGCATTGATTAGGTGGACCTCTTCGTCTGATACGGCCGTTGCCTTGTCGACGTGGCCGTCGGATGATAGCACTGCGCTCGCCGCCCCATCGCCAGGCAGTTGTCCATCCGCGCTCACAGTGGTCGGTCCGTATTGCCGACGCAGTAGCTCCTCCACAGGAGTCCTCAGGTACTCCTCGGCGTAGAAACAGGGGAGAGTTGACATCATGGTGGAGAGGTCGCGAACGTAGATCATGCCGTACTCGCGGGCTGGCACCAGTCCGTACACCTCACCCGCCGCCCCTTCGAACTGCGTCTCGCATAGCTGGAAGGTGCCCACGATGTTCTGGTGCATACCATTAATGAGGGGGTAGTCAGGTAGGTGCCAGGAAGTCGCCGCGGGGGAGGAGCCGAGGCCGCCGAGGTTCAGGGGCGGCAGCATGGCCAGGCGCGCTTCCCTCGTCGGATGGCCGTGCGCTTGCACCAACACGAACGATCCCACCAGCGTAATGAGCAGCGCGGTGAGGAGCGCGACCCTCGTCCTCCCTCCTGGCGCATCGCTGCTGGGGATCAGTCGCGCTCTCCGGGTGCTGCTGGAAGAGTTCTGTAGACTTGATAGACCATCCACAGTGAGGCTGCCGTCAGGAGGCTGCGGAAGATGGCGACAACCGCCTTGTAGTTGGTGTACGCCTGTATCATCA
>DATKVP010000327.1:0-11868 GCA_035530015.1 Anaerolineae bacterium
CGAAGGCGATCGCCACCAGACACAGTTCGACACGGAACGCGTACAAAGAGGGGACTGCGGAAGTGACAGCGGCCACTCCCGCGGTGATACTCACAGCCACTGTCAATGTATAGTCAATGAGGAGGGCCGCGGCGGCTATCAACCCCGGTGCCTTCCCCAGATTGTCGTAAGCCACGATGTACGCCCCACCGCCGGATGGGTACCCATGTATGGTCTGGTAGTAGGAGCTACCCACAATGGCCAGCAACGCGGCGATAGCCAGGGCGATAGGCAGCGACAGTTGAAGCGCCCCCGTGCCAGCCAGCACCAGCACCAGCAGTATCTCCTCGGTAGCATAGGCCACCGAGGACAGCGCGTCGGACGAGAAGACCGCTAACGCCTGCACCTTGCTCAGACGGTGGTACAGTTCGTGGGCGGTGGGAATGGGATCTCCTATCAGGAATCTACGAACGGCGGCCGCCATACAGCACCCCGCTAGACTGACTCAGCGCTCGCCCTGGGCCGATAGCTCTCCCAGCCTCAGTGCCACAGGATTGACAATGCTTCTTCACTATCTTCGTCCCCTCTCTGCGACCTCTCCTCTCCAAACAATCCATCACGGGGCAGAACTGCGCTCGCCCACGAGTTCAACCAACTGTGTGGGAGTGGCCAGTTTGATCCCCTTCTCCTCGAAGGCAGCCAGGATACTCTCTGTCACCGCCGACTTGGCCCTCCTCATCTGCCGTGCGTCGTCCACGTAGAAGCGCAGCCCCACCAATACATCATACTCCTCGACGTCGCGGATCACCACCTCGGGTGCTCTGGGTTCACTGGAGACATCGGGGTGTTCGGAGGCAATCCTCTCGATCTCTTTCAAGGCGCCCCGCACGTTCCCCAGCTCAGGTTCCACGGCCAAGCGTACGCGTACTCGAAGGTTCGGACTCTCACTGTGACTGAAATTGACCACCACCTCGTTTGTCAACTTGGAGTTAGGCACGGTGAGAAGAACTCCGTCCACGGAACGGACGCGAGTGCTGCGCACGCCGATCTCGGCCACGTCTCCCCAGTCTCCATACTCCCCCATCACCGCCTGGGGCAGCTGAATCCGGTCTCCCACGCCGAAAGGCCTATCGATCATGATCAGAAAGCCAGCGATAGCGTCCTCGAGAAATGACCTGGCGGCCAGGGCGAAGGCCAGAGAGCCCACCCCCAGAGTCGCCACCAGCGCGCTGATGTCCAGGCCGAAGTGATCGAGGGCCATGATCAAGGCTATGAAGAGAAGCATAAGCTGGATGACTCGTCGCAGGAAGATCACCAACTGCTTGTCCGTGCCAGCTTCTACCGTCAGATTGTTGGTGTACCAGGCGACTATCTCCCCAATCAGTCGACACAGGAGAACGTAACCCACGAAGACAAAACCGACGAAGAGGAGCCCCTCCAGGGCCTGCACCCAGGCCGGGTCCAGAAAAGTCAGCTCCCCCAGACCGGCGCGCACGCCCAGCAGCACCATGATCACGAACACCGGCGTGCGCACCGCGCTGATGATGAGGTCATCAAGGACAGTCCGGGTCCTTCCCGTGATGCGGGGAACGATACGGTCGAGGAAGGCCATCAGCAAGCGAGCCCCTAGTGCCACCAGGATCACCAGGGCGCCTGCGGTAGCCACCTCCCTAAGAACCTGCTCCAAAGCCGGCCAAACCAACAGTCCCATGCCAACCTCCTCACCACACAGACAGATGCACAACTGCCAGCCGTCTCAGCGTCGGGGTCCAAAGCCAGTATACCTTGCCTCAAGGAGCCCGTCAACCGTATACCGCTCATCGCATCCGACGCGGGGCATCGCTGCGCCCCTCAGTCGGCCTCCAAAGGAGCTCACCATTGCAGCTACACTGGCCTCCGTGCTACAATGGTCAGTGGACTGCTGCGATTCTCCAAGGCAGTGCCCGCCTGACCACACACTCGAGCGCATCCCGTTTGGCAAAGGACGGCAGGAGGATGGAGACCGTGAGCAAGCGACGCGACAAGAGAACAAAGACCGTCTGCACCATTGGCCCAGGCAGCATGACGCCCGAGATCATCAAGCACATGTACGCCGCAGGGATGGACGTGGTGCGCATCAACACCGCCCACGGGGACTTTGACCAGTACGACCGGATCATCGAGATGACGCGGGCCGTAGGCGAGATTCCAATCATGATGGATCTCAAAGGTCCTGAAGTGAGGGTGCGCACCGATGCTCCGCATCCCGTACAGACGGGCGACATTGTGGTGGCCGGGTTCGAAGACGAGGATTTCAGGTTCTCATATGACTTCTACGACGAGGTGGACGTAGGCGAGAAGATCACCATAGACGACGGGACCATAGGCGCCATAGTGGAGCGAAAACGGGACGGGAAGATCCATCTCCGCATGTTGGATGAAGGCGTGATCCAGAGGAACAAGGGTGTCAACGTCCCTACGAGGAGACTGAATGTCCCTCGTCTCTCTGAGAAGGATCTCGAGGCCATAGAGTATGCCAAGGAGAAGAACGTCGAGTTTCTGGCGCTATCCTTCACCAGAGATGCCAGCGACCTGGCCAACCTGAAGAGGCGTATAGGCTCCGGCAAGCAAGCCATCATCGCCAAGATCGAGAATCAGGAAGGCGTCTGGAACGCCTCCGAGATCCTGGAGGAAGCTGATGCCCTCATGATTGGCAGAGGAGACCTGGGGGTGGAGATAGAGTATGAAAAGGTCCCGCTTGTTCAGAAGGACCTGATCAGGCGATGCAATCAGCGGGGCAAAGTCGTGATCATCGCCACACAGATGCTGGAGTCCATGATAGAAAGACCGAGCCCCACCAGGGCTGAGACCAGCGACGTTGCCAACGCCATACTGGATGGCAGCGACGCGGTCATGCTTTCCGGCGAAACCTCTATCGGCAAGTACCCCGTGCGGGCCGTGGAGATGATAACGAAGATCGCCGCGGAAGCTGAGCGCATGATGAAGGGTCACATAACGTCCAACGGCTTCTACAACATCTCGGAGACAGTAAGCCGCTCCATCGATCTGATAGCCCGATCCATGCCCCTGGACAAGATAGTCACGCTGACCAGATCCGGCTACACCGCCAGGATGATCGCCCGCTTCAGGCCCAAACCACCCATCATTGCAGTGGCCAGCGATGAGATGGTGAAGCGACAACTGGAACTGGTGTTCGGAGTGACGCCCGTCTATGCACGCTACCAGGAGGCAGACGACATCATACTGAATGCCTGTCAGGTTCTGGCCGACAAGGACCTATTGGACGATGATGACTACGTACTCTTCACCGCCGGCGTGAGGACAGAGACGCCGCACGAGAGCAACCTCATTGAGATCCACAAAGTGGCTGACCTGCTGAAGATTGCGAGCAAGCAGTGAAGCATATCGCCTGACGGGAGGTAAGCACAGTGGACCCAACCGTTGACGCACAACTCACCATTGACCTCCTGCGCCGACTTGTCCAGATCGAGTCAGTCAATCCCACTCTGGTCACCGGGGGCGCAGGCGAAGCAGAGATCGCCTCTTTCCTCGCCCGCACGCTGAGCGACGCAGGCATCGAAACCAGCCTACAAGAGGTGGAGCCCCACCGGCCCAACGTCATCGGACGCCTGCCTGGCAGCGGTGGAGGGAAGACACTGGTCTTCAACGCACACCTGGACACAGTCTCCGTGGAAGGGATGGAAGATCCTTACTCCGCCCGCATATCCGATGGCAAGCTTTTTGGCCGAGGCGCATGGGACACCAAAGGGGGCCTGGCGGCGGGGCTTTCAGCGCTACTTGCTCTTCAGCAGGCCCGGACCCCTCTGCGTGGTGACCTGCTGATCGTGGGTGCCGTGGACGAGGAACACGCCAGCCTGGGCACACAGGCTCTGCTGGAGGACCTGCACGCGGAGGGATGTGTCATCCTGGAACCCTCTAATCTTGACCTATGGGTGGCGCACGGTGGTTTTGCCTGGGTGGAGGTCGAGACTCAAGGAGTCGCTGCCCACGGAAGTTTACCAGACAAGGGAGTGGACGCCATAGCGAAGATGGCCCAGTTCCTGACGAGGCTCGAGAGGCTGCGCAAGCGCCTTAGGCGCGAGAAAACCTTCGACCCTCCTCTTGGCGGGGACAGAATACACCCTTCCCTTCACGCTTCAGTCATCGAGGGCGGGCGCGAGTGGAGCAGTTATCCGAACCAGTGCCGCCTGCGGCTGGAACGACGGATGATTCCCAGCGAAACCCAACAAGATGTGGAGAATGAGCTCCAGGAACTGGTGTCCGCCGTTGCCAACGACGATCCCGAGTTCAAGGCCCACTGGCACCTATCCATGGTCAGACCTCCCTGGCAGGCTCAGGAAGGACCGCTCCTCGCAGCGCTGGACACTGCCTGCACACAGGAAATGGGCAGGACACCAACCCGCGCTACGGGCCTGATGTGGACCGACGCAGCACTGATGCAGCAAGCAGGCATCCCCACCGCGATCATCGGCCCCGCAGGCGAGGGCAAGCACGCGCTCCTCGAATACGTGGACATAGATAGCGTGGTGTCCTGCGCTCGGATCCTCGTCGGCACAGCCCTCGACTTCTGCAACCAGCCACTGTGACCGACCGTGTCACGCCTATCAGCTTGAGCTGGTTCTGTTCACACTAGGCGGCCTGCCATACAGGACGCCCTCGTTGACGTAGAGCAACAGTTCACTGCCGCTCAACCGCGCAATGCCCAACCTGCGCAGCCTGCGTCCCCGACGACGGTAGTCTGTCCCCTGAACCATGCACGCCAGCCGGATAATGCCGTCCATCCCCTTCACAGAAACCCCATGGCGGCGCCCCAGACCCACAATGGGAACCAGAGACATAGGCACGTCCTCCACCAAATAACGGTGGTTCAGGGTGCGAGGAGCCTTCACGTCCCGATAGCCGGCGGTGTTGAGGATGACCTCGCGCAGATTGTCTCCTCGGCTATCGTACGCTGCTCGCAGCCATTCCACGGTTGTCTGCGTGCCCACACCGAGAGCTCTGGCCACAGCGACCCGTTCGCTGTCCAGCACCTCCAGCAGGCGAGCTACCGCTGGGGTCACACCGTCCACGTACAAGGAGAACTCGCCGGTGGTCGACTCGATCCGCCCCGCATTGACGAGAGCCAGGGCTGGGTGCAACACCGACCAGACGTTGTTCAGCCCTGTATGAAGCACATTGATCCCATCGACAAACTGGGGTAATGCGGTCTGCAAGACTCCCAAGACTCGATCTGTCCGGTTGGCCGGCAATGCTGCAAGAGGCACCGCATCCTTGATGCGGAAGATCTGTGCTTCCGCGGGCCCTGTCGACCGACTCCGGTAGATGAAGGATTGCGCCTCAGCGATGGTGACATCGGCCGGGCAAGATCTCTCCCGCAGCACGTTGTCAAACTCGATGGCCCCCCCGGTGCGGCCTGGATTGAGCACCACTATCTGTCCGTCGCGCAAGTATCGACAGACTCGGTCGGCGATGTCCCCGTGGGCTGTCGACGGCACGACGGCCATGATCACGTCAGCCTCCCTCAGCGCCTCCTCCAAGTCCGAGGTGACCAACTGCAACTTGCCGAAGCCGTGAGGCCCCCCCTTGTAGCTCCTGAGCTCGATGCCACCTCGCTCTTTGATGCCGTCCACATTCTCAGGTGTGCGATTGTAGAGAGTGACGGAAAAGCCCATCAGAGACAGATGCGCAGCCATCGCCTTAGCGCCGTGACCTGCCCCCATGACAGTGTACCTTGTGTTGCCGTTCATCCGGTCATTCCTCCCGCTCAGCCAGTCTCAAGTCAACCGCTGTCCTCCGGAGCCAACGGTGGCCCCATCCCCTGCCAGTGCAGTGCCTCGGACCACCATCACGCATCAACTCGGGAGCAGGGTGAAATCCAACAGTTGACTGTACAACCAGTCAGTCACCGATCGCTCTTGAACGCGAGCGCGCAACTCCCTGGCCCGTTTCTTCCGCTCCTTTGCACCCATGCCCAGGGCCTGGTGCATAGCCTCCGCCATGTCGACCAGGTCATACGGGGAGACTATGAGTGCCGCCTCTCCAAGCTCTTCGCTGGCGCCAGCGCCCTCCGACAGGATAAGAACCCCATCCCGCTCGTTCACAACAGGGCCCTCCTTGGCCACCAGATTCATACCGTCCACAATGGGGTTCACCAAGAGCACATTGTACAACTGCATTGCCGCCACCGCGCGCGGGTAGTTCTCCCCCACGTACAGCTTCACGGGCTGCCACTCAGCATGCCCATACTTGAGATCTATCCGCTGCACCAGGACCACTATCTCCTCGAGGTATTGCTGGTATTCTTCAATACCGAGGCGTGAGGGGACGAGAAAGGCCACGAAGCGCACCTTACCGACGTATTCGGGCCACCGCTCCAGTAGCAGATCAAAGGCCTGGAATCCGCGGATGGTGTTCTTGCTAGGTTCGGCCCTATCCACCCGGACGATGGTCTGCTCTCCCAATCGTGGCAGCAGATGCTTGCGATGTCTGGCCGTGCCACGCGCTCTCGTCACCCTCCGCAAGGCAGCGATGTCTATCGAGATGGGATACGTCCGCACCCACAGGAGGTTACCGTTCACCTGCACAGTCTGGGAATGGTAGTCCACTTCTGCACCCGGCAGGAGACTCTGGCAGGTCCGTAGGAAGTTGCGCGCCCAGCGTTTGGTGTGAAAGCCCAGGATCGTATTGCAGCACAGGCTGCTCAGGATGCTCTCCCTGATCGCCGGAGGCAGAATCATCCAGTAGTCCGGGCCCGGCCACGGGATGTGCACAAACTGGGAGACCAGACTGCCTTCTGGCAGACTTGACGACAGATCGGCCCTGGCCTCGTCCCGTCTTTCGGGCGGGGCTCACACAATGCCTCCTGCATTCAGCCTCCGAGCTAGCTTCTCCAGGAAGTCGGCCCAGCCTTCCACGCCTGCCGTTACCAGATCCGCATCTTCCCTGAGCCTCTGCGGCACCTCGGCCGAGCCGATGGCCACAGCCACTGCAGTTCTGTCCCCGGCAGAGGACCAGCATCGCAGCCCGGCAAAGGCATCTGCGTCCGTCACATCGTCGCCGGCATACGTTGCGGACCCAAGCTGGTACCGCTTCAACAGGTCAAACAGAGCGGTGCCCTTGTTAATCTTCGGGTCGGGGCGCAACTCTATCACCCCTCTTCCCTCCACCACCTTCACGCCGGTTCCCGCAGCCAGCTTCCGGAGCAGACGGCCTGCCTCCTCTCTGGCGAACTCCGGATCGGGGGCCAGCCGGTAATGTACGGCAGCGGCGGTCCCTTTGTCCTCGAACACCAACCCAGGAAATGTCAGTGCACTGTGTGCGGCCTCTGCTATCCTCCTGATGTGTTCCACGCGTTTGGACGCCGATGGTGCGATATGAATCTCCCCCCTCTCCCATCTCTCCAGGCCGTGGTTTCCGATGTAAACGACGCTGTCCAAGCCCACCAGTCGCTGGACATCCTCTGCTGGACGTCCGGAGACGATGGCTACCAGGGGCAGGATGTACGACAGCTTCTCGAGCGATTTCCGACAGTCCGGATGTACTTCGGCCCGTGCGGGAGTCGGCGCAATCTGGCTGATGGTGCCGTCGAAGTCGGTGGCCAGTGCGAGTGGCTGTCTGGCGAGCAGATAGTTGATCGCCTGGGCTGCGTCCATGAGTTCGGCCCTGCCTATCAAGACATCAGAGCTGAGAGATCACTCAGCTGGTCGTACAGCCAATCGTCCACGGTATGCCGTTCCACGGCGGCCCTCAACGTGGCGGCTCGCTCAGCGCGCTCTTCCGCAGGCATGACCAGGGCTCGGTGCAACGCCTCAGCGGTGTGGAGCACGTCGTAGGGGGACACCACCAGGGCACCATCGCCGAGCTCTTCCGACGCCCCCGCGCCCTCGGAGATGACGAGGATCCCATCCCGCTCATTGACCATCGGCCCCTCCTTGGCCACTAGATTCATCCCGTCTATGATGGGGTTGACCAGCAGTACATCATACAACTGCATCGCAGCCACCGCCCTCGGGTAGCTCTCGCCCACATACAGCTTGATAGGCTGCCACTCCCCATCGCCGTACTTCAAGTTCATTCGCTGCGCAAGCACGATTATCTCCTCGAGGTACAGTTGATACTCATCGATGGTGAGCCTCGATGGCACCAGCAGTGCCATGAACCTTACACGGCCAATGTGTTCCGGGTAGCGCTCGAGCAGGAGATCGAAGGCCTCGAATCCTCGCACGATATTCTTGCTGGGCTCGATCCTGTCTACCCGAACGATGGTCTGCTCTCCCAGGCGTGGCAACAAGTGCTCCCGGTAGCCAGCAGTCCCCTTGGCACGTTTCACTCTCCTGAGCGCAGCAACGTCGACGGAGATGGGATAAGTCCGCACTCGTGTCGTTCGAGACTGCCACCTCACGCTCCGAGAGTGATAGTCAACCGTGGCTCCGGGCAGCAGACTCTGGCAGGTTCGAAGGAAGTTGAGCGCCCATCTCCCCGTCTGAAAACCCAGGACTGCGTTGCTACACAGGCTTCTGAAGATCTCCTCCCGAATGGCGGGCGGCAAGACCATCCAGTAGTCCGCATCCGGCCAGGGTATATGCACAAACTGAGAGACCAGGGCACCGTCGGGCAGCCGTGATGCTAGAGAGCCAGGACAAAGGTACAGATGGTAGTCATGCAGCATCACAATCGCGGGATCCGCAGCCCTCTCGGCCTCTTCGACAATCGCATCCGCAAAGGCCTCGTTCACCTCCCGATAGCTGTCCCATGCGGACCACATCTCAGGCGTGAAAGTAGGACTGCGCACCAGGTCCCACATGTGGTGCTGGAGAAACCATAGCAACGGATTGCTCACCTTGTAGTAGTAGTCATCGTAGCGGTCCTGCTCGCTCAGCACAAAGCGTATGAGGAAGGAATAGTCCGCTGTGGAGCAAGCCACCGGACGCTCTCGGGCCTCCCTGGCCATCTTCCGGTCCATCTCTGACATGGGGCTACAAATCCATACCGGATTCACATATCGGCTTATGGCACTCACAGCACTGACCACGCCGCCACTCCCGCGCCTGCGGCGAACCTCTCCAGACGTCGACTGCTCGAATGTGAGCGGACCCCTGTTCGAGGCCACAACGAGGGTGCAGCCACCAAACAGATCTCGGGCCAACTTGCGCAGACGCGCCCGGCGCTTCCTCACAGCCATGGTGCTGCCGTTTGATTCTGCCATCTCTCTAGAAGGTGCACAGGCAGCCTGACCCGTCACCTCGACCGCCTGGTCACCATGAGGATCATGCCTGAAGCTCAATTCCACCCTCTCGCCCTCGTACAACACCTTGAAACCTACACATTCTATGTCGGGGTAGTGAACGAATACCTGACCCGCGCCATCGTCGCGCTAGATGAACCCATACCCCTTGGTCTGATCAAACTACTTCACTACCCCTGAAGACCTCTGCTCATTCGCTTGTTCTTGTGGGCAGGAAGGACACCTCTCTGGCTCCGAGATCTCTCCATGAGCCGCCATACCTCGCTGTTCTTCAACACGGAAAACGAACTCCGCGCCACACTCATGGCATTTCACAAGTCTGTCCGCACATGTCATGCTATCCACTCCCTACCGCCACTCAGCACCACAGGCCCTATGCTCCGGCGTCGCCGCCAATCTGAGTCGGTGTGACCCAAGGGCCCCTCCAGATGACGCTGCAGGGCGCCCACGCCTCGCACCGTAACGAGCACCAGCAGTGTTCCCCCCAGAGAAAGAACCACCTTGACAAGGCCACACACACACCCCAACGCCAGCAGTGAACAGGGTAGCGGCGGCCGTGATCAGCCCCTCTATTCGGCGTCTGCCCCGGTGACGGATAATCGTGCCCGCCCCTAGAAAGCTTACGCCGATGATGACCGCTTCGACGGTGCGAACGGGATCCGACCGAACCAACTCGCTACCCAGGTACACGTCGAATACGGTGCAACTGACCACGGCCAGGGGTACTCGAGCATTCTAGTCTATTCCTTGGACCGTACTGACTTCAGCCATTCCTCCAATTCGCGGGCGGCGATTTCTCGCCCACCCAGGCCGAAAGCCAGCGCCACAGCGACGCCGATGGCACCCAGCACTGCACCAAACGCGAGATTGATGATCTCAGTAGCCAGACCCATCTGCGCCAAGCCCATGGCCCCGGCCAGTACCAGGATGGAGATTCGCGTGGCCAGGGCCAGCAAACCCGCCTGCGCCGCCCCGCTGGCCTTGACAACCCCAGCGGCCAGGTTCGCCAGGTAGAGACCAATGCCGAAGATGATCAGCCCCAACATGACCTGACCGGCGAAGACGGTGAAGTCGGCCACAAGATCGGCCAACAAGGCGAAGCCCAGCAGGCGGGCCGCCTCCATGCTGGCCAAGAGCATCACGGCCACCATAACCAGGTACCCGACGATCTCTGAAGGCGTGCGCTGCCCTTCGGCGGGCTCCTTGCCCACGCCCAGCCGGGCCAGGATGGCATTAAAGCCAATGCCAGTCAACACATTGGTGATCAACCCTGATACAACCCGCCCTACCACGTAGGCAATCGCCAGCAGCAGACCAGAGGCGAAGATGCCCGGGAGCGCCGTCAGGATCACGTTCAGCATATTGCTGGCCGGCTCGGTGATGGCTTCCAGCGCCAAAGCGTTGAGGGCCGCAATCAGCGCCGGTATGAGGACCAAGAAGTAGACGACCAAGCCCACCACCCCGGATAGCCGCTGCTTCCCCAGCACCCGATCAAGCTCAACTTTTTCACTCAGCCGATCAGTGCCAATGGCGGCCAGGAGGTTGGTCACAATCCGCTGCACAATGCGGGCGACGAACCAGCCGATGGCCACGATCAAGCCGGCGGCAAAGATGTTGGGCAGGAAGTCGAGGATGTTGCCGATCATCCCTTGCACAGGTTCGAGGAGCCCTTCGACGGCCAGGGCACCCAATACGGCTGGCAGAAAGAGCAGGAAGACCAGCCAGTACACGGCGTCACCGAGAGTTCTCGCCAGGGGAACGCGCTCCTCTTCCACTCCGGCCAGAGTACCAAGGCGGTCATCGAGCTTGGCGGCCTTGAGCACTCGAGCGACAAAGAACCTGAGTACGCTGGCCAAGACCCAGGCAGCCACCAGCAACAGCCCTGCACCAACGAGACGCGGGGCATACTGGAATATCTGGATCAAGAGCTGGTTGAGCGGGTCTGTGATGAGCGTGAGGCCCAGCACCTGGAAGAAGGCCACCAGCACGAAGATCATGATCAGCCAGAACACCCCCCTGGCGATCCAACGCTCCACTTCGATGGCTTCGGCCTCCTCTTCTCCGGTGATCCAGCCCGCCAGTCGGTCGTCCAGTGTCGTGCGGTGAACCGCCCTGCGCACCACCGCCGATACGACCACAGCGATCAACCATCCGATAATCAGGATAGCCAAAGCCGCGACGAGCGTCGGGACCGAGGTTAAGACTAGTTGAACAAAGTTGAGCAGCACCTCTTCCATGTTTCTGTCTCCTTTCAGATAGCGTATATGTGTTTACGGTCTATGCTCGAGCACCCCCAATGTCCATACATCGTTTGCAGCGGATGCGCCGACCAGGTGCGGTCAAGTGGCACGCGATGTGCGTGGAAGAATCAAAACAGCCAGCCAATTGCGCCCAGACTCGGCGCTGCACATTGAGAAATGCAGACTGACTCCCCACCTCCGTCGAAGCCTTCCACTGATGACACTCTCCAAACAACTGTGATGCGCAACGGGATACCTACCCTGCCCGCTCCATGCAGACACGGGCATCACGCGGCTTGTCAGCCCTACCTTCTCTTCAGGCCCAGAATGCGCCTCACCCGGCTTTGATCGGCCTCGCTAACAGGGACATCCTGTCTCAACTCC
>DATKVP010000328.1:0-4482 GCA_035530015.1 Anaerolineae bacterium
GCTGGTGAAGATGACGTAGACATCGTCCAGCCACGATGATCCGCGCCGTCGATCGTACAAGCCCTCCGCCTTGAACACCATGAGGAGGATCACGGTCACCAAGAAGGACACGGGGATGTAGGCTCTGAAGGGCACGTAGTAGGCCTCGGCCACCGCCCTGATCCACTGTAGTTCGTAGCGGATGTAATAGGACAGCACGAAGGCCACGTTGATGAGGATCACATCCGTGATGACCAGAGCGATGGTGGACCAGCGCTTATATGTGCCAAACACGTCGACTCCTAGGTGGGGGCATTGGCCATAGCCCGATCGTACACCCTGACGGTATCTCGAGCCGTCCGCTGCCAGGTGAAAGTCCTTGCCCTGTCCAACCCCTTGGCTCTCAGCAAGTCCCTCAGATCCATGTCGGTCAATACGCGCTCCATGGCCCGGGCTATCTCCTCAGCACTAGTGGGGTCCACGAGTATGCCGGCGTCACCCACCACCTCCGGGAGGGACGAAGTATCGGAGACAACGACTGGAGTGCCACAGGCCATGGCTTCCAGGGGCGGCAGGCCGAAACCCTCGTACAGGGAGGGATAGACGAAGAGATCTGCAGCGTTGTACCAGAGGGGCAGTTCGTCGCGTGCGATGTAGCCAGGGAAGAGCACCTCGTCGAGCAGGTCCAATTCCTCGGCCAGCGAGAAGACCTCGCCATGCCGCCATCCTTTAGGTCCGCCGATGACGAGGGGAGGAGGCTTCATCCGTTCTCTCAGCAGTGCATAGCTCTTGAGCAGCGTGGTGAGGTTCTTCCGCGGCTCGATGGTACCCACGAAGAGCAGCATTCTGGGTGGCAGGCTGTGCTTCCTCCGCAGCTCGTCCAGCAGCCCTGGTTCGTCTACCGGCCGGAAATCGTCGTCCACTCCGCAGGGCACCACGTCCACTTTCTCCTCTGGCACACCCAGAAGATTGATGATGTCGTGCTTGGTGCTGGCTGAGATGGCGACAACGCGCTTGGCCCGGCGGGCCGAGAGTGTGCTGCCCCATCTCAGGTATAGACGTCTCCAAGGCTGAAGACGCTGCGGAAAGAGCACAAAGCTGAGATCATAGATGGTGACTATCCCCGGACACGGCATTACCACGGGTTGGACGAACGCCAGAGAGTGAAGCAGGTCCACTCGCTCGGCCATGAGTCGCATGGGCTGCACTAGCTGCTCCCATGCTATCCTGACCGCTGGCCGAGCAGTGGGCAGGATCGATACCCTGGTCTGGAGTCCAGCAAAGGCCTCACCTGCCTCTCTGTCGCCCAGGAAGACGGTGAAGCTATGCTGACCAGCCACTGTGGGTAGATGCCTAAGCAGGCTGTAAACGTACCAGTTGATCCCCGCAGCGCGGTAGCTTCTCGACGAAGACAGCAGATGGGCGTTCAGGCCAATGTGCATTCTATGAGGCTATTATATTCACATGACCGAGCGCAAGCAAGAGGCTTCGGTGATGTCGGTGGGGCCAGCGCACTGGCTTCACGTGCGCTGACCGGCCAGGGCCTGGACGTAAACCTCGTGAGTCGCCTGTGCGATCTTGCTCTGCGTGTAGTGTTGGACAACGCGTTCTCGTCCCTTCTGTGCCAGCGACTGGCGCAGCCCTCGATCACCCATGAGCGCCCGCAGATGAGCCCTCAGTGCCTGTACGTCGTCCTCGGGAAAGAGCAACCCCGCATCGCCGACGACGTGGGGAATCTCGCCTGAGTCTGACCCCACTACCGGGATGCCGCAAGCCATGGCCTCGATGAGCACACGGCCGAACTGCTCCTTCCAGTTAGGTCGCGCTCTGGACGGCAGGACCAGAGCATCGAGCTTCCTGTAGTGGGACGGCATCCCGGATGAGGGCAGCGGCACCTCGAAGGAGACGCGGGTCTCCACTCCCAGTTCTCCCGACAAGTCCTTCAGGCGGGCTTTGAAGGGCCCCTCCCCCAGGATGGAGACGTGCCATTCCCCCTCCATCTTGGCTACTGCTTGGAGGAGGAGGTCTACTCCCTTCTCTTCCACGAGTCGTCCCGCATAACCGATTCGAAAGGGGCGGGAGTCCTCTGCCGGCCGGCCCTCAGATGGGCTGTACAGTTCGGTGTCCACGCCAAACTGAGGGATGACAGTCACGGGTCCCCGGTACCCTTTGCCCCGCAGGACGTCCACACCGTCACGATTTCCGGCTATGGCGTGGGCAGCGTGTCGGTAGTTGTACTGCTCGATCCAGCTGAAGGGAAAGGGGTACCTGCGAAGGAGGTTCTGCCAGGTGAAGAAGATGGGCGTTGCGCCAGCGCCCGAAGCGAGCCGCATCGCATGGAAGGTGGCCAGGTTATAGGGCTCTTCATCGATGTGCAAAATGTCCGGCTTCAGGCGCCGCACTTGCGCACCGAGCCGCGGATAGAAGTGGAGGTGGAAATGGCCGTTGAAGGACAATTCCTCCACCAACAGCTCGTAGCCCGCCGTGTACACTCGCTCCAATTCGATCCTGCGTCCCTTCTCCTTCCAGTAGGGGGGAACGATGACGGTAAGATCGACATCTTCGAAAGAAGCAAGCTCCTCCATCTTCTTCTGATACGCGCCCCTGACGCAGGCCTTGGAGACCATCAATATCTTCATCATCCCGTCCAAGGGTTAGACTCTCGCCGCCACCGACTCGTAGACTTCAAGAGTCTGAGCGACGGTCTTCTCCCAGGAGAAGAGCTGTGCCCGTTCCAGTCCCTTCGCGCCCAGTTGCGCTCTACGAGGCGAATCCTGCAGTAGCTCAGTGAGCGCCTGTGCCAGGCCCTGGACATCGTGAGGGGCGAAGAGCACAGCTGCATCCCCCGATATCTCGGGCAAAGAGGCAGCCTCGGAGGCGATCACGGGTGCTCCGCAGCACATGGCCTCGAGGACAGGCAAGCCAAAACCTTCGTAGAAGGATGGAAAGACAAAGAGACTGGCCTCGCTGTAGAGGACGGGTTTGTCCTCTTCGGCCACCCAGCCCACGAAAGACACCACGCCCTCCAGGTCCCACCTGCGGACCATGACCCGGGGATCGGGGAAGAAGTCTGAGTCTCGCGAGGGAAGGCGCCCAGCGATGACCAGTGGTGTCTGGCGGACCAAGTCAGCTTCCAATGCGGCGTAGGCGGCGAGGAGCGTGGACAGGTTCTTTCGTTGATCGAAGCCGCCAAGGTACAGGACATACTCATTGGGTAGACCGTACTTCTCACGGACTCGCTGTACCCGCTGAGCGTCTTGCACGGGCTTGAATCTCTCATCTGCTGCCAGGGGGATAACGTGCACCTTCGCCGGGTCGGGCCGCAGTAGACGCAAGATGTCGTCCCGTGAGGCCTGCGAATCGGTGACGATGGCAGCTGCCCGTTGGGCACCGGCCGACACCAGCCGCGTATAGAGGCGAACCAGGGTGGAACCGCGATAGGCAGGCACGACGAGAGGAATCAGGTCATGAATGGTGACCACCGTCTTCTCTCCCCCAACCAGGGGCGGCGCGAAGTAGGGGACGTGGGTAATGTCAACGCCTTCATCGCGGCAGGCGCGCGGGAACGATATCTGCTCGAACCATACTTTGGCCAGGTTCCGTGTGAGGGGCACGGGCGAACTCAGGAAGCGCTGGCCCATGGACTCTATGCTGGGAGGCATGCTATGGCGGCTCTCGCCAGTCTGGAGTCTGAACACCAAACACTGTGGGCCGTCAGAGGTGTGCAGCAGCCCGTGTACCAGCTGACGGGTGTACTGGCCGCTGCCTGTGGCTACCCGATTCCAGAAGAACCCGTTGATCCCCAGGCGCATCTATCTCTTCTCTATCCCGAGGACCTTCTTCACCCCACCGGCGATTCTATCGTCTTCCTTGATGCTCTCCTTCATGAACCGTTCCATGAAGTCGCTTCTGCGCTGCCGGAGGGCTAGAGGCGCGACGACAGCGATATCTGCGCTCTCCACTTCCTTCCTCCCGTCAGCGGCGGCCCTCGCCCGGGATGCTTCGAGCAGTACTATCTCCGCACGGTGAGACCGGACCTGGAGAGAGTTGATGAGCTTCATCGCTGGCTCCGCGATCTGCGGGGGAATGGTTACTTCGGGGAGCATTTCCTTGGCCTCGGCGATCTCATCTGCCAGGGTCATTGTCTCCTCGGCGTAACCCGCGGCGAAGGTCACAGGGTCGTCGGCGAAGTTTCTGTTCCGCTCGTACACCTCGAGGCGCTGCTCTGGGGACTGCACGGGCGCGACCACCACGCGCAGCCCGAGGCGATCCATCAGCTGCGGTCGCAGCGCACCCTCCTCCGGATTCATGGAGCCGATGAGCAGGAACTCGGAGGTAAAGGTGCCAATCAACCGCCCCCTCCTCACCACGTAGTAGCCCCTGGAGGCCGCGTCCAGGATGCAGTTGACGATCTCCTCATCCAGGAGGTTTATCTCATCCACGTACAGCACGTTTCTGTGGGCGTAGTACAGGATGCCTTGCTGCAACTGCCAGCGGCTCTGC
>DATKVP010000329.1:0-3170 GCA_035530015.1 Anaerolineae bacterium
GAGAAAGGCCTTGGTAGCGACCTGGCTATTGTCTCTCGCCCTGCTGACGATCCTCACTGGCTGTGGTCAGCAGGCCACAGAGGGCCCCGCTGCCACTGGAGCACCTCCTGAGGCCCCAACCATGCCTCCGGAACCATTGCCGACCCCGCAGCCCGCGGCCACCGAGTTTGCGCCAGCTGCTCCTACCGAAACGGTGACTCTGCCTCCGCCCACGGCCACGCCGACCATGGCTCAGCCCCCCACTCACACGCCGGGGCCAAGTATACTTGCTTTCCACATCACGCCAACTGTCACGGCCAATGTGGGCGACGTACTAGCCATGTCCTGGCAGGCGACGGGCGAGCGGGCCGAGATCTGCCCCGTCGGTGCCTCGGGCCCCATTGAGGATCGCTGCCGTGCCGTGTCCTTGTCAGGGAACACAGAGTGGACGACCGACGAAGAGGCGATGACCTACTCCGGCTTTGCCCTGCGGGCCTGGTATGGCAAGCTCAATACGCTGAGGGTCGTCGAAGTCAAGCTTCAGTGCCAGAACCTGCGCCAGTGGTTCTTCCCCAACCCCCCGCAGAACTGCCCCGCCGCCCAGGCCGCCACCTCCTACGCTTCCGGCCAGTATTTTGAACACGGCTTCATGATCTGGACGGAGGAGCCAGACACCTTCTACGTCTTCTATCAGGGCCAGGACGCAGCAGGGTTCCAGACCTTCGATTGGGTCATTGACCCCGGCTCGGAGCTCAAGCCGGGCGCCTCGCCCGACAACCGGGTTGGGGAGCCGGCGCCCGTTGGCCTGTTCGAGCCGGTGAGCGGCTCTGGCATGGCCTGGCGAGGAGAGATCAACGGCATCCGCCCCGACGTGCGTCAGCGCCTGGGGTGGGCGACTGAGCCTGAGTTCGCCTTCGACAGCGCCCGCCAATGTATGACCCTGTCGCTGATGCGCTACTGGGTCTGTTTCCAGCGCGGACCGCGCGGCGAGATCCTGCACCTGCACCCCGATTCGACCGCCCAGGTGCGCCTTGTTTGGGAAGAGTGGTAGAGCGGTCGCCGTGATCCAGGCCAGCGGATCACGTCCACGTGCACCGTCGCCCTGCTTCACGTGACCGCCGCCGGGCTAGACTGGGCGGCTAACCTGACCAACAACCCGGACACTCGCACCTCGCAACCCTGGTCACCTGATGGGACGCACCTCGCCTTCGAAACCGACCGGGACGGAGACTTCGAGATCTACGTGATGGACGTCGATGGCTCGGGGCAGACCAATCTGACCAGCAATCCGACGGCGTATGACATCAGCCCTAGCTGGTCGCCTGACGGCACTAAGATCTTCTTCCGATCCGACCGCGCTGGCGAGAGGTTTGACTACAGACCCTACGTGATGAATGCTGTCGGTTCCGATGTCACAGGTGTGGGATAGGCATGGTTCAGGAGAATCGAACAGGGCTCGTGGGTGTTATGCTTGGAAGAGGCGAGAATGCGTCAGCTCTTCGGAGAAGGAGTCGCGATGCTCTAGAAGCACAGTAAACGAGGTTTGGGTCCTATTGTGCTCGTCAGACGTTGTACCGAAGGAGGTGGACAAGTGTTAATGGATCGTATCATCGGAGCGTTTGCCTTCCGCAGGGCAGTCTACGCGGAAGTTGAGAAGGATACCGCGTTCTCTACCACAGCGTGGATCCTGGTGGTCGTGGTCGCATTCATCAACCAGCTTGGGGCAGCTGCCTCCAGCAATCTGGTAGGATGGCTATTAGGCGCAGTGGTGGGCACGGTCTTTGCCGTGATCGGCTTCGCGCTAGGTGCCTTCGTGATCAGCCTGGTGGGGCGCGCTGCCTTCAACGCCGATGTGAGCTTCGACGAAATGGTACGGACCCTCGGGCTGGCCTATGTCTGGCAAGTTGTGGGAGTCATCGGCATCGTGGGCGTGCTGTCACCTGCCCTGGCCTGCCTGACGGGTCCCGCGCTCCTTGTCGCCGCCCTGTTGGGGCTCGCCGCATGGCTGGTGGCGACGAAGGAGGCGCTGGATCTGGAGTGGCTTCAGACCATCGTCACCGTGATCATAGGGTGGCTGGTGGTCGCGGCCATCATGGTCGCTAGCGGCATAGTGCTCGGGCTCCTGGGCCTGGGCGCCGCTGGGGTGGCAGACCTTCTGGGCTAGCCAATTGAGGGGGGTCCGTCAGCGGGCCTGGGGCTGCCCACCACGGTGGAGCAACCAAGCTGCCCGACGGGGATGCCCGGCCTACGGCAGCTCGCTGTGCCAGTACCCGTTGCTGTCGAAAAGGATCAGCCAGCTCCCATCAGGCGCGAAGACGACCTGCCTGATCTCCTTGTCGTCGTCATGGAGCTCGGTCAAGGCATCTTCGCACGCCCGACGGATGCCACAGCACGTATGAACCCATTACTGCCATAGAGGACGATCCAGCCCCCATCGGGGGTGAAGGCGACCTCCTTGATCTCCTCATGTCGATGGTTCAACTCGGTCAAAGCATCGTCGGCTGCCTCCGGAAGGCCGCGTCGCCCAATCCTCGCGCGTTGAAATGGCCTCACCCATCGCTCGGGGGCCCCGGGCTGGTGGCCGCGCGCCCTCGTCCCGATTTTCGGCGTCGCCGCAGAAGGAACCATACCACGACCGCGATGGCAGCTCCCAGCACACCGCAGGGGACCGCCACGTGCGCCAGCGGGAACGCTTGTGCAGCACCGGACTCAGACCCCACAGGGGTCCAGTAGCTGCTCATCTTGATGGGGAAGGTCAGATCGCCCCCCAACTGCTCCTTGTCTCCCACCACGAAGACGTACCGGCCCACCTCACCGCCTTCGTGCCAGACCGCCACCACGTACTCCCCGTCCGCCGACAATCTCACCCGCTGCTCCTGGCGCTCCCAGTAGGACGTGCGGCTGAAGGGCTCGAAGAAAGTGGCGGCCGGCCCCGCCGGGGGTGGCAGCAGAAGTGCTCCCGCATCTGAGGGGAGCACTGCACCTTCGTGAGTCTCGCTCACGGGCAAACCAGGCCCCATCAGCGCCATGGTGGGCGCAAACTCCTCCTGGCCCTCGATCTGGGGGATGGTGATCTGTAGCAGGATCGACTGGCCGACACGGCCCTCGAAGGCGAAGTAGTCCACGTCGGTGGGCGACTCCATGGTGGCGTAGACCGCGGTGGAGACGGTGGGGTCAGCGATCACCCATGG
>DATKVP010000330.1:0-11239 GCA_035530015.1 Anaerolineae bacterium
GACCCCGACGGGGTATCCTACCATCTTGGCCACGTCTCCCCAGAGACGGATGATCGGTACCCAGAGGGCGGCCCCAATCTTCTCGCCCACGGAAAGCCCCTGCATCATGCGGCCGAGACGCCTGTAGGGGGACCAGAGGTAGACGGCCGCAGCCACCGGGAAGAGCAACCACCACAACGGATGATGGACCAGGCCCAACAAGATCACCAGGGGCACGCCCAGGAGATAGGTGAGGTACCGCACAGCGTGGCGCTTGCGCCACAGGTCGGCTTTGCCGTCTCCCCGGGCATACTGGTAGTACTGTCGCCAGAATGCCCCCAGGCTCCCGCGCGGGCGGAAGTAGGCCACGGCCTCAGACGCGAAGTGAAACTTGTGTCCAGAGCGGAGGAGGGCCAGGTCGAACACCAGGTCTTCGCAGAAGTCCAGCCACTGAGGGTAACCGCCCACCTTCTGCCAGGCCTCTCTGCGAAAGGCCACAGAGCGGCTGGAGGGCAGGAAACGGGCTGGATCCACGTCGTCTGCCTGGGGAAGCACAGTCGCTCCCATGGCTCTCTCGAAGACGGTTTGGGGGTCGGGAAGGAAAAACCCGCTGACCACGTCCACAGACGCGTCCTCTTCGAGGGGGCGCGTCAGTTCTTCCAGCCAGTTGGGGACCAGGCGCACGCCGGCGTCGGTGCTGGCGATGATGCTACCCCCGGCGGCTCTGATGGCCTCGTTTCGGCCCTGGGAGATATTGGTCCCCTCGCGGAGGAGCAGCTTGATGGGGAGACGTGGGCGGTAGCTTTCTATGCGTTCCACCGTTCCGTCGGTGGAGCCACCGTCGACGATGACCACCTCCGAGGGGGCGATGGTCTGCTCGCGCAGTGAGTCCAGCAACCCGTGGATGGCGGAGGCTTCATTCTTGACGGTGACTATGACGGAGACGTCACTTGGGCTCACTATGCTCTTCGGGCAGTCTGTCAGTGGGGGTGGTCGCAGAAGCGGGTCGGGTGGCGACCTTGCCGCCGCAGTAGGCGCAGACGGTCCAGTCCAGCCCCAAGATACGGCCGCAGCCGGGGCACATCTTTCTCAGCTGCGTATAGCAGTTGGGACAGACGATGTAATCTCGCTCGATGAGCTGCTTGCAGGCCGGACAGACGTCCACGTCTTCTATGCCCTGGAGCAGTATCTCCTCTTCCAGGGAGCGGTCGTACGCCTCGGACAGCGTGTCGCGGGGCCGGAGGATGAGGTAGAGCGCCAGTCCCAGGAGGTCCAGTGGGGGAGGGGGCACGACCAGCAGGGTGCCCAATGCCTGCGTGAAGAGGTCGCGCGACCGGGAACGGACGTCTCGAAAGGTCCAGACGATGAGGCTGAACCAGAAGGCCACGAAGTAGGCGCCGATCACCCAGAATAGCACCTGGCCGATTAGCCCCAGCGTAGCGAACAATTCCGAGAGGTCAGGAATCTCTGGCATAAAGGTCTCCTTGCACGGGCGTCGATCTAGGTAGACGCGCGTCGCCTTGATTTATAGCCGAAGTGGGGGGATGCGGCAAGTAGGGGGTGAAGTTTGTTGAGTAGAGGCGGTGCCCATCCTGGACTCTGGAGCGCGGCGGAGCGCCGCCGCATGCCGTGCCCCTCTGGAGGGCGGTCAGCAAGGCGGGGCCGACGCTGATGGGAGTAGTGTGCTTCAGCATGGAATGTAGGGCAAACTTGAGTTTGCCCAGCGGACAGGCGCTAGGGAGCGTGCAGTCAGCCGTATGGTTCTTACTGCAGTGCGATGGTTGAATCGTGGGGATGGGTCTCGGAGCGGCCCCAGAAAGCCGTGTGCTCTCAGCACCTTGCCTTGACTTTGCCCCATCGCGCAGATATGATAGGCTGACCATGAGAAAGGATCTGCTCGACTGGCTGGTCTGCCCGGGGTGCGAGGGCGGTGAGTGGCGCCTGGAACGGGTGCGGACGGAGCAGCAAGACGTCATCAGAGAGGGCTGGCTCGACTGCGCGGCGTGCGGCGCTCGCTACGCTATCAGCGATGGGATTGTGGACCTCCTTCCCCAGCCCCCCGCTTCGGTCCTCCGAGAACGGGCCGGCTGGGAGAGGTTCCTGCAAGGCGCTTCGGAGGAGATGAGGGAGGAGTGGATCCTGTCGCTGCCCCGCGTGCACGAGGGCGTCACCTCCAACGTCCAGAGCATAGCCCACTGGAAGAGGCAGGCTGACAACTTCTCTGGGCTGACGGAGCTTCTGGGCCTGTCTGGAGAGGAGAGGGTGCTGGAATTGGGGGCTGGACGCTGCTGGGCCAGCGCCCACCTGGCTCGCGCGGGGTGCCAGGTCGTGGCCCTCGATGTGGTGAGAGACAGACTGGCAGGAGGGTTGGAGACGGGAGACGTCTATCTTCAGCATGGGACTCCTCCTTTCGAGCGGGTCCTGGCCAGCATGGAGCAGCTGCCCTTTCGCCCACAGACCTTCGACCTCGTGCTCTCAGTGGCCAGCATCCATCACAGCCCGGTGCTGGGCCAGGCCGTGTCGCAATGCGCCCGCGTTCTGACTGGGGGGGGAAGGTTGGCGGTGACCAGTGAGCCGTGTTACCGGATCCTCAAGGACAAGCGGGTCGACAACGCCGAGACGGAGGCGGGCATCAATGAGCACGCGTACAGCATCCTCGATTACAGGAAGGCCTTCGGGGCAGCGGGTCTGGAATCCCGGTACTTTCTCCCCGGGGCGTTGCGGGCCATGCTGGAGGAGGATGAGCAAGCTTCGCAGGCTGGCAGCGTGAAGTCTTCGCTCTTCGGTCTCACCAGACGCATGTGGAAGGGGACGTGGACACGCAGCGTGCTCCGCTCCCAGTGGGCCAACCTGGCGGGCCTGCTGTTCCTGGAGTACGGGCTCACCGCCGTGGCCCAGAAAGCCGTGAGGGGTCAAGGGTGAAGAGAATCGCTATCGACGCTTCGCCGGCGGCCAAGGAGCCACGCACGGGCACCGAGTTCTACACGCTGTACCTGATCCTCGCTCTGGCGCGACTCGATTCAGTGAACGAGTATACCCTCCTGCTGAACGATAGAGTTCCGGAGGAGTTTGCGGACCTGCGCTCCAACTTCTTCCCCCGGAGGATGCGCCGGCACACGCTGTGGGCGCAGACCAGGATGGCCACGGAGCTGCGGCGACTGAAGCCCGACGTGTTCTTCGCCCCAGCCAACGTCATCCCCTTCCTGCATCCGCCGAGTTGCGTGACCACCATCCACGACGTGGCCTTTCACTACTTCCCGGAGTGCTACTCGCCGGTGGCGCGCTGGTATCTGGAGATCACTACCCGTTTCGCCCTGCGCACGGCAGCGAAGGTAATCGCGGTCTCCCAGGCCACGAAAGATGACCTGGTGCGGGCCTATGGCGCAGACCCGGCGCGCATCGAAGTCATCCACTCTGGTTTGACGGTCACAGAGCCAGGGTTGCAGACACCCGACCAGGTCGCTTCCACGCTGAAGCGCTATGGTATCACCTCTCCATATCTCCTCTTCCTGGGGCGGTTGGAGACGAAGAAGAACCTGGCACGCATCGTGCAGGCCTTCCTCAGGCTCAAAGAGCGCGGCATCCCCCATCAGCTGGTACTGGGGGGCACACCCGGCGTGGGGTTCGAAGAAGTGGCGCGGTTGATAAACACTACACCGTATGGGTTGGACATTGTCCTGACCGGATATGTGGGCGCGGAAAAGGCCGATCTCTTCGCCGGGGCAGAGGCCTTCGTCTTCCCCTCCCTGTACGAGGGTTTCGGCTTCCCCATCCTGGAGGCCGCCGCGTACGGTGTGCCGATCGTGACCTCTCGGACTTCGTCCCTGGCTGAGGTGGCAGGGGAGGCGGCGCTGCTCGTCGATCCTCTCAACGTGGAGGAGATAGCACAGGCCATGCTGCGGGTCATCGAGGACCAGCAACTGCGCTCCGAGTTGGTGCAGCTGGGCCGCGACCGTCTACGGGATTTCGATTGGGGGGTGACGGCAGCCAAGGTGCTGGAGGTCCTGTCGGAAGCGGCCGATCAGGGGCCCGTCTGAACTCCGGGCGCTAGGCGGTCGCTGGCCTCCTCATCGCCGCCGCGAAGAGAATCAGAGTGAGGAAACAGACACCGCCCACCATGAGGAACGCCATACCGTATCCCGCCAGGTTGATAGCCGGGCCCAACAGGAGCCCACTGGAGGCGATTCCGGTGTCGAAGCAGAAGTAGACGAGACTCAACGCCGCTCCTCTCGCTCTGGCCGGAGCGTTGTCCACCACCATCGTCTCCAAACCCACCCGAGCACCGCCAAAGCCCAACCCGTTGGCAATGGCCATGGCAATGAGCGTACCGAAGGCGTAGGTCCAGTTGAGTCCCGCAAAACTGAGGGCCAAGAGACCACACATGGGTAGGATCACAGGCAGGCGGCCCACTCTGTCCGACAGGCGCCCCGCAATGGACCTTGAAACCACGATAGACAAGCTCAGACCTGTGAAGAAGAACCCCACGTTGCCCAGGTTGCGATCTCGGGCAAAGAGGGGCAGGAAGGCGTAGACTGCGCCGTAGCTCAGCCCCATGGTCAGCGTGACTAGTGACGGTACCGCCACACCGCGCATCCTGACGACATCGAGCATGCCCGCCTTGCTAGAGTCTGCTCTCTGGGACGCGACAACTGCACGCCTGGGCTCGTCTATCAGAAGTGCGACGACAAGGCTGGCCAGGGCCGTCAGGCCTGCGACCATGAAGACCAGTCTGTGGCTCGTATGCTCGAGGAGCACCGCCCCCGTGGGTGACGCGAGGATCATGGAGATGGAGGGGGCGATACCTGCCAGACCCAGCGCTTCGCCCCAGCGGGCGGGCGGGGTCATATCGGCGATGAGGGCATAGTACGCAGTGGTAAACGCGGCGATGCCGATGCCGTGAAACACCCGGGCGAGATGAAATGCGGGCAGGGTGGTGGCCACAGTGTAGGATAGAGGACCCATGGTGAAGATGGCCGCTCCGATCAGTAGGGCCACTTTGCGCCCCCGTGTGTCGACCAGACGCCCCATCAAAGGGCGAATGGCGAGGGCTGCGAGGGCGAAGGTAGTTCCGGCTAGTCCGACCTCGACCGGACCTCCTCCTATCTCCTCGATGTAGATCGGCAGCGGCGTGATCAGCAGGTGAAGACTGCCAAAGAAGAGTAAGCAGGACAGGAAGGCCAGGTAGAACGTGGGGCTATATCCCCTCGGAAGATTCCTGCGTATCATACAGGCAGCATTCTCCCCTCCACCGAGGTGGAGATGGGAGAGTGTTCGCGCAAATGCTCCTCCATCGCTTCGCGGAGAATCGTCGGTACGTCGTATCTCACATCGCCCTGGTCCACGTCGATGTAGTCAGTGAGGCCGCCCAGTTCCCAGTCCGTTGATGCCACACTGTAGGTACGATTCCCGTCGAGCGGTTCGTCTCCTACCAGAACCTCCACCACCTGCTCCTCGGGATCCCCGTAGGGATCGTAGGTGACTTTGAGCCCCGACACCTGAAGGATCCCCTGGGGGTTGCCGCGCATGGGAGATGGACGGTCCTGCGCTACTTCGGGACGGAGTCCATGGTTTAGAGCGCTCAGTATCTGCAAACCGGTCAGCTCGGCACGACCAGGGTTGGCGGTGGACGACGTGGCTCTGCAAAGATCGCCGAAGGTGATGGGGCCTTCTCGTATAGCCTCATCCAGCATCCCGGTGACGACGAAGGCCACTTCCGTCTCCATGCGCTCTCTCAGCACGTCGGCCAGGAAGTTGCCGAGGGCGCATTCCTGGAAGTAGTTGACGTCAAGGAAGGCGGTGGTCTGACCGACGAAGCGACCCAGCAGCTTGTGCACCTCCTGCACCTGTGACTGAATGGCCTCCACGACCTTCTTGTCGGCTTGGGACGTCTCGGCCGGCAGCACACGTGCCCGGCGGCTCGAGATCCCACCGGAGGCGTTGTCTACCTCCAGGTCGATCTGACCCAGGTGTCCTCCGTAGCAGCCAGCCTGGGTGATGAGTGTCCCATTGAGTAGAAGGGGCTCCTCCAGCAGGGTGTGCGAGTGCCCACCGACGATGAGATCGATGCCGTCCACTGACTCTGCCAGGGCCTTGTCATCGTCCAGCCCCAGGTGCGACAACACGGAAATGATCGTGGCTCCGTGCTCCCGCAGGTGGTTGGCTAGCTCCGTCAAAATGGGCGCCGGGGCGTAGCTGCGAGCACCGAACAACGAGTAGACACCGGACGGGGCAGTAAGCCCCACCACACCTAGTTTCGCTGGGCCGAGGTCCCACAGTCGATACGGCACCACCCCCTCCACCAGGTGGCCCGTGTCGGACCAGACGAGGTTCGCGGCCATCATGGGGTAGGAGGCGATCTTCGCTACCTGAGCCAGGTTCTCCGGGCCGTAGGTGACGCCGAGCGAATTGCCTACCGCCGCCGCGTCGTAGCCCACGGCGCTCATGATCGCTGCTATCGCTGCGCCCTTGGTCACATCGCTTTCCAGGAGGATGCGATCCTCTGCGTCGCCCGCGTCCCACAGCAGCACGTGGCCCTCTCGACTGGCCACTTCCCTGCGGGTTCGCTTCACCATGGCGCTCAGGAATGGCAGTTGCTCGATGCGCCCGTGCAGATCGTTGGTGTGGAGTATGGTCAACTGGGTGGTGCCTGAGGTCATGCCCTGATCTGTGTTGTCCTAGTCTTCCGACAGGTTCAAGACGGCCATGAACGCTTCTTGAGGGATGTTCACCTGGCCTATCCTTTTCATTCTCCTCTTTCCGGCCTTCTGCTTCTCAAGCAGCTTGCGTTTGCGGGTCACGTCACCGCCATAGCACTTGGACAGCACGTTCTTGCGCAGCGCCTTCACCGTCTCGCGAGCGATGACGTGGCTTCCCACGGCGGCCTGAATGGGCACGGGAAAGAGCTGCCGGGGGATCACCTCTTTGAGTTTCTTGACCAATGAGCTGCCCTTGCCGTAGGCCTGGTCCCTGTGTGCGATGAGGGAAAGCGCATCCACCGCCTGATTGTTCACCAGCACGTCGAGCTTGACCAGGTCCCCAGGCCGGTAGCCGGACAGGACATAGTCGAGAGAGGCGTATCCTCTGGTGCGAGATTTCAACTGATCGTAGAACTGCACGATCATCTCAGCCAGAGGCATCTGATAGGTGAGCAGCACCCGCTTAGGGTCCAGGTACTCCATGGACTCGTATTCGCCTCGCCGGGAAGTGACCAGCTCCATGATGGGGCCGATGTAGTCGTCGGGGCTGAAGACGCTGATCTTGACCCATGGTTCATCGATAGACTCGATGTCCATCGGTGCTGGGAGGTCAGCGGGGCGGTCGACTTCAATCAGTTCGCCGTCTTTGGTGAGAACGTGGTATTCCACGCTGGGTGCAGTAGCCAGGAGGTTCAGGCCGTATTCCCTCTCCAGCCGTTCCTGGACTATCTCCATGTGGAAGAGTCCCAGGAACCCGCAGCGAAAGCCGAAGCCCATGGCCTGGGAGTCCTCCGGTTGGTACGCGAGCGAAGCGTCGTTGAGGTGCAGCTTGTCCAGAGCATCACATAACAGGTGATAGTCTTCAGCGTCCGCGGGATAGAGGCCGGCGAAGACCATCGGCTTTATGGGCCGGTACCCGGGGAGCGGTTCCTGGGCGGAGTCTGTGGCTGTAGTGATCGTATCGCCCACGGAGCAATCCCGGACGTTCTTCAGGCCGGTGGCGATGTATCCCACTTCGGCGGTGGTGAGCTCAGCTATGGGTGTCATACCTGGCGTAAACACGCCGATCTCCAGGGGTTCGAAGGTCCTCCCGTTTGACATAAGCTTGAGTCGCTCGTCAGCGTTCAGCTCTCCGTCCACGATCCTTATGTAGGCCACCACACCCTTGTACGGGTCGTAGTGGGAGTCGAAGATGAGAGCGCGCAGGGGGTCCTCAGGGCGCCCCTTGGGCGCCGGGATAGCCCTGACGATGGCCTCCAAGACGCCCTTGGTCCCCACCCCTTCTCGGGCCGATGTCTGCAGCACCTCCTCCGCCGGGATCCCCAGCAGCTCCTGCAGTTGGTGCGCCACCTCCTCCGGGCGAGCTCTTTTCATGTCGATCTTGTTGGCCACCGGGACAATGGCCAGGTCGTGCTCCAGGGCCAGGTAGAGGTTGGCCAGGGTCTGCGCTTCCACCCCCTGGGTGGCATCCACCACCAGGATGGCACCCTCGCAGGCGGCGAGGGCTCGGGATACCTCGTAGGTGAAATCCACGTGGCCGGGCGTGTCGATGAGGTTGAGTTCGTACTCTTGTCCATCGTCGGCCTGGTACCGCATGCGGACGGCGGAGGACTTGATGGTGACGCCCTTCTCCCGCTCCAGGTCCATCTGGTCGAGGACCTGATCGGCCATATCCCGAGGGGAGATAGTGCCCGTGTACTCCAATAGGCGGTCCGCCAGAGTGGACTTGCCGTGATCGATGTGAGCGATGATGCTGAAGTTCCTGATTCTTTCTTGGTCCATTGCCGGGGAGAAAGCGCTTCCTAAGCGATGATAGTGTCTTTACGTTGCTTGGATTTCATTATACTTGAATCTACCCCAAACTGAAAGACGGTGATGCCGGGGACCGTGAGTGCCCGAGGGCGAGCAGTGCGGCGCGCTCCCAGCGGGCGCCATCTCGAGTGCGTCTCTTGACAACCCCCTGTGAGCGAGGCTTGACAAGAAGGCCGATCGGATGCTATAATGTTTGGAGTTTGGAGGTGCTGACGTGCTCGGCTACATGCGAATCGTGCAGATCATAATCTCGACCTGTCTCATCGTCGCCGTTCTTCTCCAGGTCAAAGGTCAGGGTTTGGGGGGGATCTTTGGAGGCAGCGACGCCGGGATATACAAGACACGCCGCGGTGCGGAGAGAACGCTGTTCAATCTGACCATTGTCTTGGTGGTTCTCTTCTTCGTCTTCTCGCTTGCCTCGGTGCTTGTTCAGCGGTAAGGCCCTGGTGTAGGGGCTGACCTTCGCCATAGACCCTTGGAAGGAGCCTGGTTCTACCCTTGACGAGACACATCCGTTGGCAAGCTGTTATCGCCATCGCGGGCGTCGCCCTGATCGTTTTGCTCCTGTGGTATGTCGCGTACACCACCACGACCGTGGTCGTCCCTGACGCCGGCGGTACCTATGTGGAGGGCGTTGCCGGGCGCCCCAGCTACATCAACCCCATCCTCTGTCAATACAACCAGGTTGACAGCGACTTGGTTTCCCTCATCTTCTCGGGCCTCACCGACCTCAACGAACGCGGCGAGATCGTGCCTGCCCTGGCCAGGGACTGGGACGTGTCTGATGATGGCCTGGTTTACACCTTCTATCTGCGAAGGGACGTAGTCTGGCACGATGGGGAGGCGTTCACCGCAGATGACGTGCTGTTCACCGTGAGCGCTATGCAGGATGAGGACTATCAGGGTCCACCTGAACTGGCCGAAATGTGGCAGACGGTTGTGACTGAGAAGATCAACAACTACACCGTCACCTTCACGTTGCAGGCCCCGCTGGCCACATTCCTGGACTATACGACAGTTGGCGTGCTTCCAGAACACGCGCTGGCCAGCGTGCCTGCCGGCGACCTGCCCGGAGATCAGTTCAGCGTGCGCCCCGTGGGGACTGGCATGTTCAACATAGGTGAGGTCAGCGCCGACTACGTAATCCTGGAGGCCAACCCGGACTACTACGGCGAGAAGCCCCTGTTGTCGAAGATCGAGTTTAAGTTCTACCCGGACAATCAGAGCATCTTCACTGCCTATCAGCAAGGTGAAGTGGAGGGCATCAGCGAGGTGTTGCCGGAGGACCTGCCGAAGGTCCGTGAGGAGGAGTACCTGAATCTGTACACAGCTCGTCTTTCCGGCTACACGCTGATCTTTCTCAACCTCGACCTGCCCATCTTTCACGACAAAGAGGTGCGGCAGGCACTTCTCTGGGGCATTGATCGCCAGGGTATCATTGACAGGATCCTTGACGGGCAGGGCATCGTGGCTTACACCCCGATCATGCCCGACTCCTGGGCTCACAACCACGGTGTCCACCAGTACATCTATGATCCGGGCAAAGCCGCTGAGTTGCTGACCGAGGCCGGCTGGGTGGACAGCGATCGCGACGGTGTTCGCGAGAAGGAGCAGGTCAGGCTGGAGTTCACTCTGTTGACCAACAAGGACCCTCTACGTCGACAGATTATCGAAGAGATTGCGCGCCAATTGTGGGAGGTGGGAGTCAGAGTAGTGCCCATCGTAGAAGACAGTGCCTGGGTGGTGAACGAGGCCCTCCGCCCACGTAACTTCGATGCGCTGTTATTCAGCTGGGGCAATCTGCCCAGCGATCCCGACCCCTATTTGATGTGGCATTCGACCCAGATTGGTGGCGATGGGCAGAACTATGGGGGGCTCAACAGCGTGGACATCGACCTGCTTCTGGAGCGGGGCCGTCAAAGCACCGATCAAGCCGAACGAGTTGAGCTTTACCGGGACTTCCAGGAGTTGTTCGCTGATGAGGTGCCGTCGTTGCTGCTCTACTACCCCGTGTACAACTACGCGGTCGACGAGATGGTGAACGGTGTGCAGTTGAGTCCCATGATGGACCCCAGCGATCGCTTCCGCACCGCCAGCCAGTGGTACATCAAGACCCGGAGAATGATGGTCAGCGAGGATTTCGAGGAATGACTTGACAAACGGGCGGGGTGAGAATATACTTGCTTCAGGTACCGTGCCGAGATGGCGGAACAGGTAGACGCGCTGCGTTCAGGGCGCAGTGGGGGCAACCCCGTAAGGGTTCGAGTCCCTTTCTCGGCACTGAGCATCGTAGCCCCGGCGTGAGTCGGGGTCTTTTTGTAGCATGGCACTTATCTCCAGCCTTGTCTCCCCCGCCCTGCTTGGGGGCCCGGGAACCTTCTTCCTCTCTACGTCGTCTATATGGTGAGAGAGGCGCCCTTCGGGACGCTATCAGACAAAGTCTGTAAGGAGGACAAGTCGAGATGTCGAAAGCAGGTATTGTCGTTGGTGCAGTGGGCTTGGTCCTGCTGGCTGTAGTGCTGGTGCTTCAGTTGGTGGTGGTGGCGGGTCCTGCCACGCCCGGGAGTGTGACAGAGCCGACCGGCATCACAGTCATGGCGCAGGGAAAGGCCACGGGGAAACCCGACCTGGCCATGATCACCATAGGGGTGGAGACGAGGAATGCAGAGGCCCGGGCGGCGGCCGAGGAGAACGATGATCGGATGGCCGACGTGATGGCTGCGATCCTGGAGCTGGGAGTCGCTGAGGAGGAC
>DATKVP010000331.1:0-3233 GCA_035530015.1 Anaerolineae bacterium
CGAACACAACCGTACCCGAGATCAAGGGGATATCCACGTTATGAATGGCATCCACTGCCAGTTTTCCTACACCCGGCCATCCGAACACCATCTCGATCAGGACTACCCCGCTCAGGAACCAGGGGATGTCCATGCCGGCCATGGTCACGATAGGCATAATGGCATTGCGCAGGATATGGCGGTAAACCACGATTCGTTCACGCAGCCCTTTGGCCCGGGCTGTACGCACATAATCAGCGTGCATCACGTCCAACGTGGTGGAGCGCATCATGCGCGCGTACCAGGCAGCACCCCCGGCCCCTGCACAGAGCGCTGGCAAGATCAGATGGTGCAAGCTGCCAGCGCCACCTAGCGGGAAGATGGGCAGTCTGAAGCCCAGAAAGTATAGGGACAAGAGACCCAGCCAGAAGGGAGGTGCCGACACGGCAACCAGGGTGAGGAGAGTGCTGAGCCGGTCAACCCAGGAGTACTGCTTGAGCGCGGACAGGGTACCGACGGGGATCCCCACCAACAACTCCACCAGGATACCCGCAAAGGTGAGTTGCAGCGTGTAGGGCACCCGCGACAGAATGGCATCCCACACCGGCATCTTGAAGTGATAGGAGTAACCAAAGTCCCCGTGGACTGCACGCCATACGTAGAGCAAGTACTGCTCGTAGAACGGCCGATCTAGCCCGAGCTGGTGACGGATGCTGTTGACCGTTTCCACCGATGCGTTGGGGCCCGCATACATCCGGGCGGGATCGGCCGGGAGCAAGTATGCCAGCAAGAACGTGATGAGAGAGATGCCGAAAATCACCGGTAGCATCATCAAGAGACGACGAGCCAGGTAACCACCCATGGTTAACCCTTCTTCAAGATCAGCGTCGCTGGTACGGATCCAGAGCGTCGCGCAAGCCGTCGCCGAGCAGATTGAAACTCAGCACGGTGACCATAATGGCCAGCCCTGGAAAGATCATGAGCCAGGGTGCGCTGCGGTAGTAATACTGAGCCTGCTCGATCATCCCTCCCCAAGTTGGGGTGGGGGGTTGTACCCCAATGCCCAGGTAGCTCAACGAAGCCTCCAACATGACGTTGGTGGCGATGCCGAGCGTGCCCCACACGATAGCTGTGGGAATCAGATGAGGCAGAATGTGGCGGAACAAGACTCGAGTAGACGAAGCCCCTGCGCACACGGCGGCAGTGACAAACTCGCGCTCGCGGAGGGAGAGAACCTCTCCGTACACCACGCGCGCGATCCAGGTCCACTGCACGAGCCCGATGACCAGCACAATGACCCACAAGCTAGGCCTCAGCACCGCCACCAGCGCGATGGCGAGCAGCAAGCTGGGAAACGCCATCATCATGTCCGTGAAGCGCATGACGAGGGACCCCAACCAGCCTCGGAAGTAGCCGCCAACGCCGCCGAGCACGACCCCTATGGTCACCGCGAGCCCATTGGCCAGCACACCGACAGTGAGGGAGACCCGCGCACCGAAGAGGATGCGACTGAGTAGATCGCGCCCGCTGGAGTCGGTGCCTAGAATGAAGCGAGTCGTTGCGGGCAGCGTGCTGGCGACAGGCATTCCCTGGGCTGTGAGCCCATCGTCCAAGGGCTCGGCGGGATCGTACGGTGCCAGCTTGCCTGCAAAGATCGCGACGAGGATCAGTAGCAGTACGATGGCACCACCGAGGAGCGCCAGTCGATCACGTTTCAAACGCCGCCAGACTAAGGATAGTTGACTATGATGCTCCGGCAGCCGGTCCGCGACCTCAAAGATGCGGACCGGCTGCTCACTAGCGTCTGTGTGAGTTCGCATTCCTGGTCAATCCGGTTCCACCCTACTCCGATTTCCAGAGCTCGTATGCCCGGATGTCGTGCACTGGGTGCAAGAAATCCCTCACGCCACCGTGCAGGGCATCAGAGTGTGCGTTGTAGTCCTCCTGGTGTAAGACGGGCACCCACACCGCATCGTCCAACAGGATCTGGAAGATCTCCTGATACTCTTCCATGCTCGCATCCCAGTCACTCATGCCCCGAGCCGCCAACTCCCGGGCGTCCAACTCAGGGTTGCAGTACATGGGCCAGTTCCATCCCCCTTCGACGGCTGAATCACAGCCCAGGATAGGCCCATAGAAGTCGGAGGGGTGTGGGTAGTCTTGTATCCATGCCAGGCCCCCGGACCAGACCATCGGTACTTTGCCAGGAGTGCCAGCGTCGTTGATAACGGTGCTGGGGGACAGAGTTCGGACCTCAAGATCGATTCCGATCTGCTTGAGATCGTTCTGGATGGATTCGCACAGCTTGGGCTCCGGGTCCACCGAGATGCACTCGATGAACGTGCTGAACCCGTCAGGATAGCCCGCCTCGCCAAGCAAAGCCTCGGCTCCCTCGGGGTCGTAGTCGTAGCCTTTGACGTCCGGATCGTAACCCGGCATCAAGGGGGGCAGCATCCCAACGGCCGGTACGCCACGGCCATTGAGCAACTGCACGATCCGCTCCTTATCGATGGCCATGTTGACCGCACGGCGCACTCGAACATCATCGAAGGGAGCCAGCTGCGTGTTCAGGGCGATGTACCCGGTGTGCACCCGCACTGCGTGCACGATCCGATTCTCCCACGCGGGGTCCTCGGTGAGGCGCACGAACTCGCCAGGCGGGATGCCATCCCCCAAGTAGTCCACCTCACCCTTCTCTAGCCTGAGCAGGGCAACCTCAGGACCCACGCCGATTTGCACGTCGACGCCGTCCAGATAGGGTAGTTCGGGACGGAAGTACTCGTCATTCCGCAGGAAACTCAAGCTCTGCCCAGGTACCCATTCCTCAAAGACAAAGGGGCCTGTACCCATAGGGTGGTGACCGAAGTCCTCACCCCATTTCTCCACCTCTTCCTTGGGTACGATGAACGAGAAGTTCAAGGCTATCACGTTGAGGAAACTGGCATCAGCCTGGGTTAGGGTGAAGCGAATAGTATGGTCATCGAGGACCTCGATGCCTTCTACCGAGTCGGCCTCACCATTGGCAAACTCCTCAGACCCCTTGATGGTGAAGTAGAAGCTCTGACCAGGACTCATGGTCTCTGGATCGATCACGCGCGTTATGGTGTACGCTACATCATCTGCGGTGAGCTCGCGGCCGTTGTGGAACTTGACACCCTCGCGGAGCGTGAAGGTGAAGACAGTGCCATCGTCGCTCACCTCAGGCATCTCGGCAATGTGGGGAATCATGTTCATGTCCACGTCGTAGTCCAGCA
>DATKVP010000332.1:0-2145 GCA_035530015.1 Anaerolineae bacterium
GCCGGGCATGATCGAGATAGGCTATTCACTCGGCCCACTCAAGCCTGGTTCCTACAACGGTGTATTGTACCGTACTTGCGGTGACTTGACCAGCACCACGCGTCCCATCACCCACTGGAACGAAGCAGAGGGGGAGAAGTATGTCGCTCCTGGAGCTCCAGAAAGGCATCATTTATGGCCCTGTCAATTCCAGGCGATTGGGCCGCTCGCTGGGTATCAATCTGCTACCTCCGAGTCGCAAGCTCTGCACTTTCGACTGCGTCTATTGCCAATACGGGTGCGCCGCCCCGGTCTCCTCGACGCGACGGCTCGCTGGGTTTCCATCGGTGTCCGCCGTCATGCGGGAAGTGGAAGAGGCCATCCTGCGGCAGCAGTCACCTCCTGACTACCTGACGTTCTCGGGCAACGGTGAGCCCACACTCCATCCGCACTTCCCCGAGATTGTGGACGAGGTCCTTCGCCTCAGGGATAGGGTGTGTCCCGGAGCCAGGGTAGCGCTCCTGTCTAACTCATCCCGAGTCCACCGCCCGGAGATCAGGAAAGCGATAGAGCTACTGGACGACCCCATTATGAAGCTGGACGCAGGCGATCCTGCCACTATGTCTCTCATCAGTCGCCCGGTGTCAACCATCACCTTCGAGACGATAATCGAGGGCCTGGCAGAGATGCCGCACCTCATCATCCAGAGCATGATCATCGCCGGTGAGCCCCAGAACGCCGAGGGAGATGCCCACGAAGCATGGCTGGCCACGCTAGCTCGCTTGTCACCGGATAAGGTCCAGATCTACACGGCGGAGCGACCGGTGGCAGAGAGCAGCGTACAGCGGGTCCCCCAAGAGGCCCTGGAGAGTCTGGCCCGGCATGCACAGGAGAGTATCGGCATCCCGGTAGGGGCATATTAGCCGACTCCGCTCCCAGCGGCGATTCGAGGAAAGGCCGTTGAGGATACTGCACGTCTACAAGGACTACTACCCTGTCTTGGGCGGCATGGAGAACCACATCGGGCTGCTGGCACGAGGTGCGGCGGCGCGAGGGCTGGAGCCTACCGTCCTGGTCACCAGTCCCACACGCAGGACCGAGATCACAGAGATGGACGGGGTCAAGGTCATCAAGGCTGGCCGACTCGCGACCTTGGCGTCCACACCCGTCAGCCCAAGCCTGTTCTCGTGGGTAAGACGTCTCGAAGCCGACATCACCCATCTGCACTTCCCATACCCCTGGGGAGAGTTGGCCCATCTCTTGTTCGGACGGGGCGGAAAGACAGTCATCACTTACCACAGCGACATCATTCGGCAGCGGAACCTGCTCAAGCTATACAGGCCGTTCCTGCGCCGAGTTCTGACCAAGGCCGACCGAATCGTTGCCACCAGCCCCAACTACGTCCGGAGTTCGCCCTATCTCAGCGAGGTGGCTGAGAAGTGCACCCCGATTCCACTGGGCATCGACCTGGAACGCTTCCAGCGAGTACGGGGTGAGGAAGTGGGCATGCTAAGAAGAAAGTACGAAGCACCTTTGCTTCTCTTCGTGGGGCTCCTCCGCTACTACAAGGGCCTGGAGTATCTGCTTCAGGCCATGCCCAACGTCACTGGAACACTCGTCATCGTGGGCACAGGGCCATTGGAGGAGGAACTACAGACTATGGCCCGGAAACTGGGGTTGGGTGGCAGGGTCTTCTTCACGGGCGCCGTGGGTGAAGAACTCCTCCCGGCCTACTATCAGGCGTGCGACCTCTTCGTGCTCCCCGCTTCCCACCGCAGCGAGGCCTTTGGCGTAGTGCAGGTCGAGGCCATGGCTTGCGGCAAGCCTGTGGTCTCCACTGAACTGGGTACGGGAACATCCTACGTGAACCTGGATGGAGAGACGGGTCTCGTGGTGCCGCCCCGAGACCCCGAAGCCCTGGCACAGGCCATCAGGCGCCTCTTGGGTGACGACCAGCTGCGCGTCGAGATGGGTGCGAGGGCGAGAGAGCGTGCCACGCAGGAGTTCTCCCACGAGATCATGATCGACAGAGTCGTGAACCTCTACCAGAGTCTGCTGCGCGGGCGCTGAGTTGAGGACCCGGCAACTCCGCCCGGCTGCTTGAGTCCTCCCACCAGCACTGTCGCCCCCTTTGCCAGCGCTGCGCCTGGGTCTGGCCAGGCTCGA